>JANJTJ010000016.1 GCA_024711145.1 Balneolales bacterium | reverse complement strand
CAGCCCAATAAAAGCCTTTACCTCCCACGCCTCCTAAGTTGAAAATTCCCTTGCGTGCGCCAGCCCATATAAAAGCCTTTACCTCCCACGCCTCCTAAGTTGAAAATTCCCTTGCGTGCGCCAGCCCATATAAAAGCCTTTACCTCCCACGCCTCCTAAGTTGAAAATTCCCTTGCGTGCGCCAGCCCAATAAAAGCCTTTACCTCCCACGCCTCCTAAGTTGAAAATTCCCTTGCGTGCGCAAGCCCATATAAAAGCCTTTACCTCATCAACGTAATCGGGGTGGTGACAACCCCGCTCGGAGTTTGCAAGCGGACCAGGTAGATGCCCGAAGCCAGGCCGGCAGCATCGAAACGCACCTCGTGCTCCCCAGCCGGTAGCGTGGCATCCACCAGCACCGCCACCTCTCTTCCCAACACATCATAGACGGCGAGCCGGGTCTTTCCGAAAACAGAGACCTGATATCCGATAACCGTGGATGGATTGAACGGATTCGGGTAGGCCGAAACCAGGGGCGTTGCCAAGGGAACCTCGTCTTCGGACTCCGTCGATGTCGTGAGTCTCATTTTCAGGGCCATGATGCGGTCGTAGGAGGCGTTGATGCGGGCTTCGGAAATGGTGCCATCGGCCACGGCCTCAGCCAGCAGCCGCCGGATATGCCCCGTGATGGAAACCGAATCCACATTGTTCCTGCGGATCTGGGCCCGGTTGAAGAGCAGCACATCCACGCCGGCCTGCACGGCCCGCACGATGGCCGTATCCAGCGAGTAGTTGTTGCTGATGGCGCCCATGAACATCTCGTCGGACACGATGACCCCTTGGTAACCCAGCGAATCGCGCAGGATGGTGGTCAGCGCGTAGTGCGATAATGTGGCCGGGTAGGTGGCATCCCAGTTCCGGTTCATCAGGTGGCCGGTCATCACCATGTCCACATCCCCGCTGGCGATCAGGTCGCGGAAGGGATGCAGCTCATAGGGCTGCCAGGTGTTGGTGATGTCGGTGAACCCGATATGGGAGTCGGCGGTGGCGCTGCCGTGTCCGGGAAAATGTTTGATGGCGGTGAGGATGCCGCGACTGCGCGAGGCCTGCAGGAAGGCCCGCGCATGGGCGGTGACCCGGGCCGGGTTGCCCGAATAGCTGCGACCCATGCCACCGATCGCCGGACTCGACGGATTCACGTTCACATCCACCACGGGTGCGAAATTCGTGTTGAATCCGGCTTCGAGCAGCCAATCGGACATCATGCCCGCCTGGGTGCCGGTGGTTTGTTCATCGAAAAATGACCCCAGATCACTTGCTGACCATGTGTTCTGAAATCCATTTCCGGAATACAATCTTGCTACTCTTCCCCCTTCCTGGTCGGTGGCCAGAAAGGGAATGGTGGTTCCGGCATAACGGAATTCATCCAACAGAACGGGCATGAGGCCGCGCTGGGGCAGTTGCCGTTCGAAAAAGAGCACGCCACCCAGGTTGCGATGGGTCAGGTCGTGCAGCAGGGTATCGCGGCTGGCGGCGGTCGTCCAGCTGACGATCACCATCTGGCCGATGCGGTCTTCCAGGGGCGGACGTTCCTGGGCGGTGGCGGATAGGGGCAGGACGAACGCGGTAGCCAGCGCGGCCACCCACAAGCGGTTACAAGAATTAATCACGAAAGAGACACGATGGAGAGACGGGATGGGTAGATTCGCGAAGCGGAAGAAGCTACCGGATTCCGCCCCGATTCGAACCGCACCGTTCATCTTTTTACCGATCCATGTTGCTCAGAACCACCCTCCTGTTCCTGATGGCCGTCTGCTTGGCGCCAGCTGTTGCTGCCCAAGCCGATTGGACCGTCGAAGATGTGCTCCGCGAGGAGCGCGCCTCCAACTTCGTCTTTTCGCCGGACGGAACCCGCATCGCCTGGACCAAAACGCGGCATTCGGGCGAAAAAGACCGGAATGTGACCGAATTGTGGGTTACCCGGATGGACCGGCGCGAGAACGGCGCACCCGTGTCCATCCAGCTCACCCGCGGGGAAGAATCGCACGGCAATCCCTTCTTCTCGGCCGACAACCGCTACCTGTATTTCACGAGCAGCCGCGACGGAGGCGACAAACTCTGGCGCATCGACCTATGGGGTGGGGAGCCGGAGGCGGTACACACCTTCGCCCGCGGGTTCAACCGCCCCACGCGCATCAACGCCACCACCGTGGTCTTCACGGCCGGTGAGGGCGACCTGCTCATCGAACAGCAACGCGAGGCCCGCAAAGACCAGACCCAGGTGATCGAGGATACGGTCACCTTCAAACCGACCCGTCTGTTCGCATTCGACCTCGCCACCAAGTCGGTGCGTAGGCTCACCGATAACCGGTTTCCCATATCTGATTTCGCGGTATCGGCCGATGCGAAGTGGGCGGTAACCGTGCATGTGGGGTCGCCGCATTACGCCGCCGATGCCCAACCGGCCCAAGTCTCCTACCTGTGGAACCTGACCGATGGCACCTCCCGAGAAATCCTGGGTGCCTACCAGGAACCCAGCGACTTCCGGTTCCACGCTTCGGGTAGCGGGTTCTTCTTCCAGGCCACCACCTCCTCCGATCCGGAATGGGGCGGATACGGCATCAGCGAGTTGTACCATTACGATATGGGCAGCGGTGCCGTGAGCAAGGTGAGTGCCGGGCATGCCTGGGGCCTGGCCAACGGCTACGAACTCATGGGCGACGACGTGGTGGCATCCCTGGCCAACGGCGCCCGCCTCAAGTGGGGCATCTTCAGCCGCAGCGGTTCGGGCTGGACCCTGCGCGACCTGCCCGTGGGCGACCATAGCCTGCACAGTTATCCCCTGGCGGTTGCCGAAGACGGCCGCAGCCTGGCCTACGTGACCAGCCGCATGGGGCGCATGCCCGAATACCGTGTGGCCACCCTCGACCGCGGCCGCGGCCGCAATTCGGCGCCCCGCCTGGTACCGGGCGATGAGATCGTGGTGCTCAACGCCGACCTCAAGAAAAAGCGCATGCCCCGGGGCGAGGTGGTCACCTGGACCGGCGCCCTCAACGACCAGGTAACCGGTCTGCTCTACTACCCTGCCGACTACGATTCTACCCGGCAATATCCCCTCATGGTGGCCATCCACGGCGGACCCGCCGCGGCCGACATCGACGGGTGGAAAAGCTCCTGGGCCTACTACCCGCAGCTCCTCACCCAGAAAGGCATGTTCGTGCTCTTTCCGAACTACCACGGGTCCAGCAACCACGGCCTCCCCTTCCTGGAATCCATCAAGAAAGGGTTGTACAACGAACTGCCCGACATCGACGTGATGAACGGCATACACGCCCTGCGCGACCGCGGCCTCATCGACATGGACTCCCTGGGCATCATGGGCTGGTCGAACGGGGCCATTATCGGCATCCAGGCCGTGGTGCGGCACCCCGGTGTTTTCAAAGTGCTGGGGAGCGGTGCCGGCGACGTGAACTGGACCAGCGATTACGGCACCTGCGCTTTCGGCGTGCGGTTCGACCAAAGCTATTTCGGCGGCGCTCCCTGGGACGATGTGAACGGGGAACATTTCAACCGGAAATACATCGACGAGTCGCCCCTCTTCCACATGGACCATGTGGTCACGCCCACCATCATCTTCTTCGGCAGCGAGGACCGGCAGGTCCCCCGCGACCAAGGCTGGGAGCATTACCGAGCCATGCAACAGGTGGGCAAGGCGCCGGTGCGCTTCCTCTGGTTCCCCGGCATGGGGCACGGCCTCACCCGGCGCAGCTACCAACAGCGGAAGGTGGAGGAAGAGCTGGCCTGGTTCGACCGCTATCTGTTCGGGAAGGCGGATGCGTCGAATCCGGCCTTCAAGGCCGATTCGCCCCTGGGTCGGGTGCTGGCGCTGGCCGGATCGGTGGATGAGGAAGGCCATTTCGGGCTGAACCGGAACGGCATCCTCGTGCCGGAGACCGTTGCCACGGGCGAGGGCACGCTGGCCGTGGGCCGGTTCGAAGTGACCAACGCCCAGTTCGCGGCGTTCCGGCCGGAACACCGCTACCCGGCGGCCCAGAGCAACCACCCGGCCCACGGCATCAGCCAGGCCGATGCCGAGGCCTATGTGGCCTGGTTGAGCGCGCGTACCGGGGAAAGCTACCGCTTGCCCACGGCCGCCGAGGCGGAGGCCTGGCACCGCATCGCCGTCGGCTCGGCCGCCAAGGAGAACACGCTCAGCCGCTGGGCCGGCTACGAGCTCACCGTGCTGGATGCCCCCGACCTGCGCCGGAAGGCGGCCGAGTTGCCGCCCCACCGCCTGCTCCTGCCCGTGGGGTCCTTCGCGCCGACCAAAATCGGCACGGCCGAAGTCTATGATCTGGGCGGCAACGTGGCGGAACGCCACGCCGGCGGCGGCACCTACGGCTTCGGTGCCACCGACGTGGCCGACAGCGCCTCGCACCCCGCCACCGAAGCCGCCTTTATCGGCTTCCGGGTGGTCAGGCCGTAAGCAGGGCCGCGTCGAGCGTGATTTCGGCGTTGAAGAGTTTCGAAACCGGGCAGTTCGCTTTGGCATCGGCCGCAAAGGCCGCGAACTGCTCGGCCGTAACTCCCGCCACCTGCACCCTGGTGGTCAACGCCACCCGGGTGATACTGCCACTGGCCGGGTCCAAGGTCACGTCGGCTTTCGTCTGGATGGAATCGGCCGTAAAGCCGCCCGCATTCAGCACGAAGGCCAGTTTCATGGAGAAACACCCCGCGTGCGCGGCGGCCAGCAGTTCCTCCGGGTTGGTGCCCGGCTCCGTGCCGAACCGGCGCACGAAATCGTAGGGCGTGTTTTCGAGCACCTTGCTTTGGGTGCTC
>JANJTJ010000102.1 GCA_024711145.1 Balneolales bacterium | reverse complement strand
CCGGCGCCTGCGCCCCACGCCTTACGCCGGGGCCTACCTGGCCCTGGGCCGGCTGGCCGGCCTGCCCGAGCTGGCCCACGCCCTCGACCTGCTGCACACCGGCGACCCCGCCCGCGAACCCCTGCGCGACGCGGCCCTGGCCCAGCTCGCCACCCGCCTGCCCCAGGACCGGGTGGACCATGCACTCAACAACCTGGCCCGCAACCACCCTTGGCGCCGGGCGCTCTGGGTCACCGCCGGCGCCTGCATCAATCTGGGCCTGCTCGCCATCATGGTTCCCGTGGTGGCCCCCGCTACCTGGGTCCGTATGACCGACCCCTTCGGCACCTATCTGCCCGAAAATCCCTATGCCTACAGCCTCTCCCCGGCCGATTCCGTGCTGGAACAAGGGCAACCCTGGGCCCTGCGCGTGCATTTTCCCGATGCCCGACCCAACTCCGTGGTTTTGGCCATGCGTACCGATGCGGAAGACGGGTTCCGCAGGTATCCGGTCCCGGCCCGGGCCGATACCTTCCGCATCGATACCGACCCCCTCTTCGCCTCCCATACCTGGTACCTGGAAATGGACGGGTTCCGCACCGAAGAGCGCCGCCTCACCGTGGCCCGACTGCCCCGGTTCCGGTCCTTGGTCTTCGTGGCGCATCCTCCGGCCCATACCGGCCTCCCGCCCGACACCATCCCCTATCCGGTGCCCTTCATCGAACTGTATGCCGGCACCCGCTTGGATGTGACGGCCGAGGCGGATCATCCGCTCGATCAGGCCGACCTGCGCCATGCCACCGGTGTGGTCCCCCTCACCGGAAGTCCCTATCGCGCTTCACACCGCATACTGGCGACCGATACCCTGACATTCGCCCTGGCCGATTCCCTGGGCCTTACCAACCGCAACCCGTTCGCTGTGCCGGTTCGCATCCGACCCGATCAGCACCCGGAAATCGAGTGGGTGCGGCCCGAGACCGACCTGGTGCTGGCCGAGGCACGACCCGTGGACCTGGCCTATCTGCTACGCGATGATTTCGGATTCCGGTGGGTCCGGTTGGTCGTTCAGGTGAACCGCGGTGGCGGGCGGGCCGAACCGGAACGGTTCCAACGGTTGGAAACACCGAACGGCCCGGCCGATGGCGGCATCCATCGGTGGGACCCGGCCGGGTTGGATCTGCAACCCATGGATGTGGCCACCTTGTGGATCGAAGCCGCCGACAACGACGCCGTGGCGGGGCCCAAATCGGTGCGCAGCCAACCCCGAACCGTGCGCATCGCCTCGGTGGCCGAACAGCTCCTGGCCGAAACCGAACTGGACGACCGCACCACCGAAACCCTCGAATCCATAGAGGAACTGGCCCGCGACAACCGCGAGCGCCTCGAAGAATTGCGGCAGGATCTGGCCGACCCCGGCGACCGCTCCGACCTGCAGCGGAACATGGAACAGATGCGCCGCGAGCGGGAGCGTCTGCTCGAGCAGGTGGAAGCCTTGCAGCAGGAAATGGGCCGTACCGAGCAGGCCCTGCGCGATTCGCCCTCCATCTCCGAAGAAACCCGCAACCGCTACGAGGAACTGCAACGCCTGGCCCAGGAACTGGACGACCCCGAACTCCGGAAAGCCTTCGAGGAGCTCATGCAGGCCATGCAGGAAATGGATCCCAACCGGATCCGTCAGGCCCTGGACCAGGCCGAATTCGACGAAGAGCGTTTCCGGCAGCGCCTGGACCGCACCCTGGAACTCTTCAAACGCCTGCGTACCCGGGCCAGCCTCGAACGCTTGGCCACCCGGTTGGAACAAGCCGCGCAAGATCCGACCGAAGAAGCCCTGGACCAGGCCGCCCAAGACATGGACCGCATTCCATCCGAAGCACCCGAGCGCATGCGCCCCGATCTGGAGGAATTGAAGCAGGACCTGGATAGGGAATCGCAACGCGCGAGGCAGCAACTGAACCGGAACCGCCCGCAGGACGCCTCCGAGAACCTGAATAACATGGCCCAGCGGGTACGGCAGTCGTTGCAGGGCATGAACCAGCAACAGGCGCAGTTGGATCTGGCCCTGCTGGCCGGTCTGCTGCAGAACCTGCTGGCCGTGAGCGACCGCCAGGAGGAGTTGGTACGCACCGTGGACGCCTTGCCCCAGGGCAGCGCCGCGTTCGTACCGGCGGCCCGGACCCAGAACGACATCGGCCGCTTCTTCAACGGCATCGCCGACACCCTCACCGTGGCCGCCCGGGAAATACCGGCCTTGAGCAACCGGGTGATCGACACCAAGCTGCAGGTACTTCGGCTCAGCGCGTCGGCCACCGGTCGCCTGGGCGAACGGGACCGGGGCCGTGCCGGCGCCGACGCCCGCCAGGCCCTGGGCGGCATGAACGAGCTGGCCACCCTCATCGCCGACCTGCTGGAGCAGGCGTCACAAGGCGGTGGCGACGGGGAAGGTGCCGGCGGCGGGTCCATGTCCCAGGGCTTGCAACAACTCTCGCGCGACCAGCAGGGCCTCAACCAACAGCTGCAGGATTTCATCAACGACCAGGCCGGCGAACGCCTGATGGAAGACGGCAGCCAGCGGCTCGACCGCCTGGCCCGCCAACAGAACGCCCTGCGCCGCCAGTTGGAGGAAATCCGCCGCAACGGTGGCCTCGACCCCGGTGACCCCTTGGCCCGTCAGCTCGACCAGATCGCCCGCGATATGGAAGACGCCATCAACGACCTACGGGGTGGCGCCACCGACCGGGTAACCGTGCGCCGCCAGCAGAACATCCTCACCCGCATGCTCGAGGCCGAAAAGGCCGCCCAGGAGCGCGAGGAGGAGCAGGAGGAACGCGAAGGCCGCGCCGCCGACCCCTTCCGACGCGACTCGCCGCCCGAACTCACCCGCGAAGAGCTGCGCCGCCGCCTGCGCGATCTGCTCAACGATCCCGACTACACCAGGTACCGCGAGGAATACCGTAGATTGATCGAGCGATATTTGGAACTTCCGTGAACTCTTCGGCAATCCTACTCAGCCTGCTCCACAACGTGGCGCTGCTCATCACCATGGCCGCCACCTACCAGGTGATCGAGTCGCGCCGTACCCACTGGAACTGGCGCCGCAATCTGGTGATGGGCGTACTCTTCGGGGCCGTTTCGGTGGTCGGCATGATGACCCCCGTACCCTTCTCGGAAGGTGTGATCCTGGACGGCCGATCTATCATCCTGGGAATCGCCGGGTTCGTCGGCGGCCCCCTGGTGGCCGGCATAGCGGCCAGCCTGGCGGTCTGCTACCGCTTCTACCTGGGTGGAAACGGGGCCATGGTCGGGGTTTCGGTCATCATCATGTCGGCCGCCATCGGCACCGCCTACCATTACCGCATCAGGCAACTGGAGAAGAATCCGGGGCCTTTGCGGCTCTGGGGGTTCGGTCTGATCATCACCTTGATGATGCTGGCCCTGTTCTCCTTCATACCGGGTGGTACCGGCCGCCGCATGATCGAAGCGGCCGGCGGACCCATTCTCCTGCTCTACCCCGTAGCCACCATGCTGGTGGCCCTGCTGTTCCAGGATTACGCCGAAAAGGCGGAAACCATGCGGGAACAGGAACGCCTGATCAAAGACCTGGTACGGGTGAACAACGAGCAGCAGCATTTCAGCTTCTATGTATCCCACCTGCTGCGGGCGCCGGTCACCAATCTGAGGGCCTTGGCCGAACTCATGCGCGACGAACCCGGCACCACCCCCTCCATGAAAGACCTGGTGGATGGGTTCGCGGCCAGCACCGACCGGCTCTCTCAAACCATGGACGACCTGTCCGAAATCCTGGTGGTGCGTACCCGGCACCATCACAAACCGGTTCCGGTTCCGGTCAAACCCGCGGTGGAACAACTGTTGGCCGATACCGATGAACTTGTCCGCCTGCACGGAGGCCGCATCATCACCGAAGTGCCCGATGGGTGTGCCGTTGCCTACGATCCCACCTATTTCCACTTCCTGCTCACCGAGTTGGTGCGCAACTCCATCCGCTTCCGCCACCCCGACCGCCCGCCCGTCATCCACCTGTCCGCCCGCCAGGAAGGCGACCGCATCAACCTGGTAGTCGAAGACAACGGTTCCGGGCTCGACACCCAGCTGCTGGGAGACCGCATCTACGGGTTCTACCAGCGGTTCCACCCTACCGAGGAAGGGCGGGGCCTAGGCCTGTACCTCATCAAAACCCATCTCGAAAGCCTGGGTGCCACCATCCGGGCCGATGGGCGCCCCAACGTAGGGTTGCGGCTCACGATCTCCTTCGCCATGCCGACATCCGCATGACATCGGAACTCGACCGCCTGCTCGAACAGGTCCTCATGGACCACACCGAAGAGGCCTTCATCTTCCTGGGCACCAACCGGCGCATCGTCTCCTTCAACCGTCAGTTCGCCGACCTCTACCGCCGCTTTTTCGGGAAGGAAGTGGAAGTGGGTGCCGACATCCTGGATTATGCCCAAACGAGCAATGTCGAAAACCTGAGAGCCCTGTACGACCGGGTTTTCATGGGCGAAACGTTCGAAATCCCGATGGATATACCCATCGACGATTCCCGATGGATGCACTACCTCCTGCGGTACAAACCGGCCCGAACCACCAGCGGAACCATCGTGGGCGCTTTCGTGACAGGGCAGGACATCAGCCCACAGCGGAAGGCCGTACTCGACCGCGACACCCTGCTCGACAACACCGACGAGCCCTTCTGGAGCGCCGACCGCGAGTTCAAACTCATCGCCGGCAATTCCGGCTTCATCAACAGCCTGCAGCGGTCCACCGGCCGTACCCTGAAACCCGGCGACGACCTGCTCCTACCCGATTTTCCGGCCGATTTCATCGCCTTCTGGAAAGGGTTGTATGAGCGGGGGCTGGCCGGCGAGACCTTCATCGAAACCGTGCGCACCCCCCAGGTGGGCGAGGTGCCCGACCATTGGTCGCAGGTCCGTATCGCACCCATACAGGACCGCGGCAATGTGGTGGGTGTGGCCTGTTACGGCCGCGACATCACCGAACTCAAACAGCGGCAGCTCGAGAACGAACGCCTCATCCGGGAGCTGGAGATGCACAACCAGGACCTGCGCCAATTCTCCTATGTGGTCTCGCACAACCTGCGCTCCCCCATCCACAATCTGAAGGCCTTGGTCGAATTGGCCGAACCCCTGGGCGAGACCAACCCCGAGCTCAACGAACTGCTCGAAGGCTTCCGCTCCAGCATCCGGCTGCTGCAAGACACCATCAACGACCTTTCGGACATCCTCCTGGTACGCGACCAGCCGAGCGCCGAAAAAGAACCCCTGGACATCGCCGCCGTCTTTGCCGACGTGGTATCCAACATATCCAAACTCGTGGAAGCCGCCGGTGCCGACATCCGCACCGATTTCTCCGCCTCGCCCGTGGTCAATTATCCGCGGTCGTATCTGGTCAACATCCTGCTCAATCTGCTCACCAACGCCCTCAAGTACCGGTCGCCCGACCGGCCCTTGGTCATCGAGGTGGCCACCGCACGCGGGAACAACGGCCGGCCCGTACTCCGTTTCGCCGACAACGGCATCGGCATCGACATCCGCCGCCATCAGGACCGCCTCTTCGGCCTGTATCAACGCTTCCACGACCGGCCCGACAGCAAAGGCCTGGGCCTGTACCTGGTCCGTTCCCAGGTCGAAGCCATGGGCGGAACCATCCGGTGGGACAGCGCCCCCGACCAAGGCTCCACCTTCACCATCCGCTTCTGACCACCCGCTTTTTTTCTTGCGCACCGCAACCTTCAACCGTATATTCAGATAAAAGACTCTTTAATAGGAAACCGATATGGACACCACCACCCTCCAACCCGAAACCGTAGGCGCCTGGGTCGCCAAAGATTACCGCACCGCTGCCGTCTTCCGCAGGCACGGCATCGATTTCTGCTGTGGCGGCGGCAAGCCCGTAAGCAAAGCCGCCCAGGCCAAAGGGGTGGATCCGGCCCAATTGGAAGCCGAGATCGCCGAAGCCGTGCGCGAGAAAGATCCCTATGCGCCCCGGTTCGACCTCTGGAGTGCCGAAACCCTGGCCCGCTACATCGTGGACCAACACCACAACTACGTGAAAGACGCCGCGCCCCGCATTGCGGCCTACACGGCCAAAGTGGCCCAGCGCCACGGCGACATGGACGCCACCCTCATCGACATCCACACCGAGTTCGTGGCCTTGGCCGACGAACTGTACCGGCACATGGAAGCCGAGGAGAACGAACTCTTCCCGAACCTGGACACCGCGCCTATGGAGCGTTTCGAAGACGACCATGAGGAAGCGGGGCGGCGTCTGGAACGCCTGCGCCAGCTCACCAACGGGTTCAACCCGCCCGACTGGGCCTGCACCACCTTCCGGGTCTCCTTCAAGGAGCTCGAAGATTTCGAGCGCGACCTGCATCGCCACGTGCATCTCGAGAACAACATCCTCTTCCCGAAGGTGCGTGCTTCCCGCACCGCCTGACCCCTATTTTGCACGCCATGCTCTCCAAAGCCTGCACCTACGGTCTCCTCGCTTCGCTCCATGTGGCGAAGCAGGATGCCGGCTATGTCTCGATCCGGGAGATGAGCGGACACCTCGGCATCTCCTTCCATTTCCTCACGAAAATCCTGCAGGTCCTCACGCAGGCGGGCATCATGCGCAGCCACAAGGGGCCCAACGGCGGCGTGGCGTTGGCCCGGCCGGCCGATTCCATCACCCTCATGGAAATCGTGACCGCCATCGACGGCAACGCCCTCTTCACCCAGTGCATGTTGGGCCTGCCCGGGTGCGGCCACGCCACCCCCTGCCCCATGCACGACCATTGGGTGGGCATCCGCGCCGCCCTCACCGACCTGTTCAACCGGCAGACCCTGGCCGATACCACCCGCGACGTACTCGACAAGAACCTGCGCCTGGCCGCCGGGTGACCTGTTTTTATGTCTATAAATAAGACAAAATACTCTTTTATCTTATCCTGGATCCTCCAGCCGGCCGCGCTCGCCCTGGGCGCCACCCTGGCCATGGGCGCGGGCATCCGGGCGGCTTGGGCCTTTCCGCTACAGATCGGCTTCGAGACGCCCACCTGGGTGCATGCGCATTCGCACCTGGCCATCATGGGCTGGTTGTTCCCCGCCCTGGCCGGTCTCATGGTGATGCGTGCCCCGCTCGGGCGGTTTCCCCTGCCGGGCCGGTTCCTGATGGGAGCCTTCTGGGCCCTGGTCGTGGTGATGACCGCCGCCTTCGCCCGGGAAGGATACGCACCCTTGTCCATCCTCACCTCCACCCTGCTTACCGGATTCATGGGGGCCTTCGGGTACCTGTGGTTGGTCCACGAACGCCGCAGCGACCCGGCCGTCTGGTTGATGCTGCTTTCCCTCATCGGGCCGTTGGCTCTGGGTGGGGGCGCCGTGTATGGTCCGGCCTGGATCCGCGGCTGGGTCACCTTCTACCTGCATCTGCATCTGAACGGCTGGGTGGTATTGGCCGCATTGGGCCTGGAACGGAAGGCATCCGAACGGGTACACCCGTCGCTATGGGTCATGGCCGGCGCCACCCTGTTGCTGCTCGAACCCCATTACCGCGTGCCGGGCACCGCATGGGTGGGCATGATGGGCGGCCTGCTGCAGGCCGTGGGTGCGGCCTGGTTCATGGCCTGGCGGGTGCGCCGGGGCCCCGTGGATACCTGGCTCGGCGTGGCACTGGCGGCACTGGCGGGCAAATCGGCCTTGCAATGGGCCGGTAGCTGGCCGGGCGGCCCCGAGTGGATGCTGGTGCACGATTGGCGCATCGGGTTCACCCATCTGATCCTCTTGTTGTTGGCCACGCCCCTAGTCCTGCGGGGGTACGTGCGCCGGGTGGACGGTGCGGCCGTGTGGGCGTTGAGTGGTTCCGCCTTCATGGTCGCCCTCCTCTTCCTTCAGGGTGCGCTGCGGTACGCGGCGTGGCCCGAACCTTTCCCTCTGGCTCCCATCCTCTTCCTAACCGGCATGGTCGCAACCCTCGGCCTGGCCACCACCCTGATCCGTCAACACCGTCCCACCTCATGAAAACGCGTCACATCCTACTGGCCACCCTGCTCATAGGCACCGCCGCCTGCACGCCTGCCGGCGAAGGCATCACCACCGAACCCGAACTGGCCGTGCTCACGGCACCACCCATGGTACCGCCCCCCGTCGGCAACCGCGGGCCCAAACACCTCATCGTGGAATTGGAAGTCATCGAAAAAGAGATGGAGATCGCCGATGGGGTCACCTACCAATTCTGGACCTTCGGCGGCACGGTGCCCGGTTCCTTCATCCGTACCCGGGTGGGCGATACCATCGAATTCCGCTTCAAGAACGCGGCCGACAGCAAATTCCCGCACAACATAGACCTGCATGCGGTTACGGGCCCCGGTGGTGGAGCGGAAGCCACCTTCGCCGCACCCGGCCAGAGCAAGACCTTCACCTTCAAGACCCTGAACCCGGGCCTGTACGTGTACCATTGCGCCACCGCGCCCGTGGGCATGCACATCGCCAACGGCATGTACGGGTTGATCCTGGTCGAGCCCGAAGGCGGTCTGCCTCCGGTCGATCGCGAATACTATGTGATGCAAGGCGACTTCTACACCGAGGGCGAGTTCGGCATGCCCGGCCTGCAACCGTTCTCCCAAGCCAAAGCCATTGATGAAGACGCCGATTACGTGCTGTTCAACGGCCGCGTGGGCGCCCTCACCGGCGACAACGCCCTGACCGCCGAAGTGGGCGAGACCGTACGCCTGTTCGTAGGCAACGGGGGGCCGAACCTGGTATCCAGCTTCCACGTGATCGGCGAGATCTTCGACCGGGTGTACACCGAAGGCGGCACCAGCATCCACGACAACGTGCAGACCACCCTGGTGCCCGCCGGCGGCGCCGCCATCGTAGAGTACCGGGTGGATGTGCCGGGCCGCCTGGTGCTGGTAGACCACTCCATCTTCCGCGCCTTCAACAAGGGTGCCATCGGCATCATGAACGTGGGTGGCGCGGCCGATACCACCATCTTCTCGGCCGCACACGAAACCGCTGTCCAGGAGCGCGTGCATCCGGGCAAAACGGTCTACGACCGCACCTGCCTGGCCTGCCACGGCTCCGAAGGGGAAGGCATAGCCGGCATCTTTCCGCCCGTCGCCAAATCCGATTACCTCAATGCCGACAAGAACAGGGCCATCGATGCCGTGCTGCACGGCTTGAGCGGCCCGGTTACGGTGAACGGCATCGCCTACAACAACGCCATGCCGGCCCAAGGGCTCAACGACCAGGATGTGGCCGCCGTGCTCACCTTCATATACAGCCGTTGGGACAACAACGGCACCGTTGTCACACCCGAAGACGTAGCCGCCCGCCGGCGCAACTGAGGTACCCGCCATGTCCGCCCTGATCCTGTTCCTGCTGCTCCAACTCGATCCGTACCCGGTCACCATCCGCCAATTCCAGGCGTTTCTGAGGGACCACTCGGAATGGAGGCGGTCTGAAGTGAAGCGCATTTGGGCGGACGAACGCTACCTGCTGGATTGGACCGACGACCTGACCCCACCGGCCGGGGCCAACCCGGCCGCGCCGGTCACCCAGGTGAGCTGGTTCGCCGCCCAGGCCTACTGCGAAATCCAGGGCAAAACCCTACCTACCGTAGCCGAATGGGAAACGGCGGCCAAGGCCGACGAAACCCGCCGCGACGCCACCGGCGACCCGGCCTTCACGGCCCGCATCCTCACCGCATACGGCAGGCCGGCCACCCATCGCAACGCCGTAGGTGGTGGGTTCCGCACCGTAGACGGCCTGTACGACCTGCACGGCCTGGTTTGGGAGTGGACCCTGGATTTCAACTCCGTGGCCCCCATCGAAGCCGACGGCCGGTTCTGCGGAGCCGGTGCCGGCGGGTCGGACCCCAGCGATTACGCCCGTTTCCTACGCGATGCCCTCCGGGGCAGCCTCAAACCCAACCACAGCGTCACCTCCGTCGGGTTCCGCTGCGCCAAACGTCCCGCCTCATGATACGCCACCTCCTGCTTCCCATCCTGCTCCTGCTCGCTTCCTGCGGAAAACCCACCACCATCGCAGAGGTCGTACCGCCCGCCCCGGCCGATGCCCTGCGCCTGAGCGATATCCCCGGCGAATGGACCACCCAAGCCGGAGAGACCGTGCGCATGGCCGATCTGGACGGGCACCCCACCCTCGTGGCCATGATCTACACGGCCTGCCCGAGCGCCTGTCCGCGCCTGGTGGCCGACATGAAAGCCATTGCCGCCGAATTGCCCGAAGAGGGCAACCACCGCTTCGTGCTCATCAGTTTCGATCCGGTAGCCGACACCCCCGAGGTGATGACCGCCTTCGCCGCGCTGCACAAGCTGGATCCCGAGCGCTGGACCTTCCTGCAGGGCACCCCCGAAAGCGTGCAAACCTTCGCGCATGTGCTGGGTGTGCGGTTCGCGCGCACGGGTCCGGTCGATTTCGCGCATGCCAACATCATGAGCGTCTTCGACGCCGAGGGCGTGTTGCGCCACCAACAGGAAGGCCTGGCCCGGGATCCCGAGCCGTTGGCCCGCATCCTCAAAGCATTAGATACGCCTTGAGCACGGCCTGGCTTGTGGGCACATCCAGCGGTGTGGAGACCGCCTTGGCCACTGCCGCCGCATTGGAGGGCGAGAACGAGCGCCCGGCGATCTTCAGGGCGGGCACATCCCCCGAACTGTCGCCGATGTAGGCGATCTGTTCCAGGGGAACGCCGGTCCGTTCCGAAATCCAACGCAGGCCGCTGCCCTTGTCGCACCGGGTCAGGATCACATTCACGGATATTTCCGTGTGATGCACGCTGAAGAGGCCGTCCTCGCAGGCCACGCGCTCGCGGCACAGACGGGTGATGCGATCGATCACGGCGCTGTCCTGGTGGATGAACCCCACATCGGTATGTTTGGCGAACTCCAGCATGGCGTCCGGAAACTCGCGCGCGATGAGTTCGGCCGCCCACCGGCGCAACCGGCCTATGCAGACCAGCACCTCCGGGGTGATTTCCGGAGACCAGTGCACCTGGGTGGTCACGGGATCGAACAGGCCGCCGCCGCTTTCGAAGATCACCGGCTGGTCGATATCCAACATCTGGGCCATGGCTTCGGCATAGGGCTGGGGCCTACCCGTTAGAATGGCCAGTTTCGGGATGGCGGGGTCCGTTTTGGCCGCCATGTTGCGGGCGCGGAGCGCCGAAAAAGACTCCCAATGCGGAGTTTTGAACGGTATGGTGAGGCAGCCGTCGATATCGACCGCGAAGATCCGGATCATGCCGTGGGGCGGGTTCGGGGTAACAGGAAAGCGCCGACCAGCAGCATCAGGCCCAATGCGCCGGGAATGCGGTATCGGTTTTCGAAATCGGCGTATTCGGCCGTGGCGAACTCGGCCTTGTCCAGGGTTTCCAGGCGGCCGAGGAAGGGATCCAGGCCGTCGGCGGCGCGAAGGATCTCGTAGAACGCGCCGCCGCCACCCGAGGCCAGGGTGCGCAACGATTCGCGCTGCAAGGAGGTGGTCACCACCTGGCCGGCGTTGTCGCGTTTGTATTCGCGCAGGCGGCCGTCGGCGCCATAGATCGGGATGGCCCCGCCGGCCGTGGTACCTATGCCCACGGCGAACACGGTGACCCCCATCTCGCGCAGGGCCTGAAGCTCGGTGGCAAAGGCGGGGCCATGGTCTTCGCCGTCGCTCAATACCAGCAGCACCTTGGCGGCCGCGGTGGCCGGCGCGCCTTCCTGCGGTGCGAACGCCTGGGCGGCCGTGGCCAGCATACCCCGGTATTCGGTGGCGCCCGACGGCATCAGGTCGGTATCGGCGATGTTCAGGAACAGGCGGAATGCGGCATAATCGTGCGTGAGCGGTACCTGCAGCAACGACTCCCCGGTAAAGACCAACAAGCCGATCCGGTCGCCCTTCAAGCGATCCACCAGGCGTACCAGCTCGAATTTGGCCTTCCCCAACCGGTTGGGGCGCACATCTTCCGCTTTCATGCTGTTGGAAAGGTCCAGCGCCACGAGGATATCCGCCCCCTGGCGTTTCACCTCACGGATTTCGGTACCGATACGCGGTCCCGCCAATGCCACGACGAGCAAGGCCAACCCCGAATAGAACAGCAACCCACGGGTGGCATGCAGGCCGCGCGACTCGCGGTCGCCCAGTCGGGCGAACACCTCGTCGTCGAACCAGGAACGGCGCCGCACCCGCACCTTGCGGTACAGCAGGCGGGTACCGATGGCCAACAACGGCAGCACCAGCAACAACAGCAGATATATGGGAGCTTCCCAGCGCATACGGAAGGCCCGAAGATAACCCGGAACGGCGTATTTTGCGGGATGCGCGAGCTGCACGTCACCAATACCCTCACCCGCACCAAAGAACGCTTCGAACCCCTGCATGAGGGCCGTGTGGGCATGTATGTGTGCGGTCCAACCGTGTACGGGCCGCCCCATCTGGGCCATGCCAAAAGTTACGTGGCCTTCGACGTGGTGCGCCGGTACCTGCGCCATCTGGGGTACCAGGTGCGGTATGTGCAGAACATCACCGATGTGGGCCACCTGACCGACGATGCCGACGCCGGCGACGACAAACTGGCCAAACAGGCCCGCCTGGAGCGGCGCGAGCCCATGGAGATCGCCGAACACTATACCTACCTGTTCTTCCGCGACATGGACGCCCTCGGCGTGGAGCGTCCCGACATCTCGCCCCGTGCCACCGGGCACATCCCCGAACAGATCGCCATGATCGGGCGGCTCATCGAAAAGAACCATGCCTATGTGGCCGGCGGAAACGTGTATTTCGATGTAAGCAGCGACCCCGACTACGGCAAACTCAGCGGCCGCACGCTCGACGAAGCCGAGGCCGGCACCCGGGTGGAATCGGCCACGGACAAGCGCCATCCTGCCGATTTCGCGCTGTGGAAAGCCGCCGACGATTCCCACATCATGAAATGGAACTCCCCTTGGGGTGTGGGATATCCCGGTTGGCATATCGAATGCTCGGCCATGAGTACCAAATACCTGGGCAACCAGTTCGACATCCACGGCGGCGGGTTGGAGAACCAGTTCCCCCACCACGAATGCGAGATCGCCCAGACCGAATGCGCCACGGGTCATGCCTTCGTGAAATACTGGTTGCACAACAACATGGTGACCCTCAACGGGCAGAAGATGGGCAAGTCGTTGGGCAACGCCATCTCCCTGGAACAGTTCTTCACCGGCAATCACCCCTTGCTCACGCGCGCCTGGAAGCCGGAAGTCATCCGGTTCTTCCTGCTGCAGAGCCATTACCGGGGCACCACCGACTTCTCCGAAGAGGCCCTGGCCGCGGCGGAGGCCGGCATGCGCAGCCTGCATGAGTTGATGAAACGGCTTGAAACCGCCGTGCCCGGCGCCGATGCCCCCTCCTCGGCCGACTTCCTACCGGCATTGAAAGCCCAGGTGGAGGCGGCCATGAACGACGATTTCAACACGGCCAAAGCCATCGCCGTGCTATTCGAACAGCTCAAGGCCTTGCGCCAGCAGATGCAGCAGGCGGTACCCGCCGAAATCGACGCCATCCGCGCGTATGTGAGGTCCATCGCCGACGGGGTGCTGGGCATCTGGCCAACCGACTCCGACGCCGACGCATCGCCCAAACTGGAGGCCGCCATGGCCCTCATCCTGGAACTGCGCGCCAAAGCCCGCGCCGCCAAAGACTGGCCCGCCAGCGACCTCATCCGCGACCGTCTGAAAACCGCCGGCATCACCGTGGAAGACGGTCCTGCCGGCACTACCTGGAAATCCGACTGATATGCAAAGCACCCACTGGGTCTGGGACGGCGATCCCATCATGTTCACCATTCCCGAATTCGGGCTACCGTTCGCCATCAACCTGTTGGCCCTGGTGGCCGGGTATTTCGGCTATCAGTACGTTTCCGGAAAACAGAAAACCGATAACGGAAAACGGTTCCTCATCGGCCTGGGCATCGCCGCGGCCGTGGCGCTGGTCGGCCCTTTCCTACCGGGGCCGGTTTTCGAGAGCGTAGGACCCATATCGCCCCGTTGGTACGGCCTGCTCTTCGCCCTCAGCTTTTTCCTGGGGTACCGCATCGGGGCCAACACCTTCAAGGATGCCGGCCTACCCATGGAACTGCCCGACAAGCTTTTCCTCTATCTGATGGTGGGCACTGTGCTAGGCGCCCGCCTGGGTCACGTGATCTTCTACGATCTGGAATACTACCTGCGCCATCCCGAGCGCATTCTCATGTTCTGGGAAGGCGGCCTGGCCAGCCATGGCGCGGTGATCGGGGTCACCACCTCCATCTGGCTCTTCGTCAAAAAACATCCCAAGGTCTCCTTCCTGTGGGTGGCCGACCGCATGGTGCTGCCCTTCACGCTGGGCGGGTTCTTCGTCCGGTTCGGCAACTTCTTCAACTCGGAGATCCTGGGCAAACCCACCGAGCTGCCCTGGGCGGTGGTTTTCGCCCGCATCGATGCCCTGCCCCGACATCCGAGCATGTTGTATGAAGCGTTCTGGTACCTGGGCGCCTGGATCGCCTTCACCTGGCTGTATAAGAAGTATGAGGCGCGTCCCCCCGCCGGGTCGCTTTCCGCCCTGTTCCTGCTGGTACTGTTCGTAGGGCGCTTCCTCATCGAATTCACCAAAGAAGACCAATCGGCCTTCGAAGCCGGCTGGGTGCTGAACATGGGCCAGATCCTGAGTCTGGTGGCCATCGCCGTGGGCGGATGGTGGGCTACGCGCATCAACTGGAAACAACCCGCGTGACCGACCTCAAAACGCTGAACCTGCAGGAATTGGAAGTCTTGTGCCGGGACCTCGGCATCGAGAAGTTCCGTGCCGTGCAGTTGTTCGAATGGATGTACCGGCGCGGGGCCGACAGCTACGACGCCATGACCAACATATCCAAGGACCTGCGCGCGCGGCTGGCCGAAGCCGCCGAACTGCGGCCCTTGGTGGTGGCCGACCGGCAGGTATCCAAAGACGGTACCTCCAAATACCTGTTCCGCCTGCACGACGGCAACCGGGTGGAGGCGGTGCTTATTCCCGAGTTCTTCGACGACGGCGTGGCCGACCGCCTCACGGTGTGCGTCTCCAGCCAGGTGGGATGCATGTTCGGTTGCGCCTTCTGCGCCACCGGTCGCATGGGATTCATCCGGAATCTGAGCGCCGGCGAGATCGCCGAGCAGGTGGTCCGCATCAACCTGGATGCGGAGGCGGCCTACGGGAAACGCATCACCAACATCGTGTACATGGGTATGGGCGAACCCTTGCACAACTACCAGCAGGTCATGCGGTCGATCGACATCCTCACCCATCCCAAATCCATCGGGTTGTCGCCCAAACGGGTTACGGTTTCGTCGGTGGGGTTGGCCAAGCAGATCCGCCAGCTGGCCGACGAAGGCCGCACCTTCCGCCTGGCCATCAGCCTGCACGCGCCGTCGGATGTGAAACGCAACCGCATCATGCCCATCAACACGTCGCTGGACCTGGGCGCCTTGAAAGATGCCGTGCGTCATTATTTCGCCAAGACCAAGCTGGACGTGACCTACGAATACCTGCTGTTCCAGGAGTTCAACGATTCGGCCGAGGATGCCAAACAGCTGGCGGCCATCACCAAATGGGTGCCCAGCAAGGTGAACGTGATCATGTACAACAATGTGGCCGGTGTGGAGCTGAAGCGGGCCGGCGAGGACAGGCTGAACGCTTTCCTGAGGGAGCTGACCCGAGCCGGGGCCCGTGCCACGGTGCGGAGGTCGCGCGGCGACGACATCGACGCCGGCTGCGGGCAGCTGGCCATACGCGAAGGCCAGCCGCGGGGGAAATCGCTGTCGGCTAGTTGATCAGATTGAAGATCCGCCCGAACCGGGGCAGGAACGTCTTCATATCCAACGAGAAGTACACGATCACGGGTTTGCCGATCACGTGGTCGAAGGGCACGAAACCCCAGCTGCGCGAATCCTCGGAATTGTCGCGGTTGTCGCCCATCATGAAGTAGTAGTTCTTCGTGAAGGTGTAGCTGGTGGCCGGTTGGCCGTCGATGAGGATGGTTGAACCCGCCCGTGAGATGCTGCGGCCTTCGTAGCGTTCGATGGCCATCTCGTAGAAGGCGTAGTTGGCCGAATCCAAGGCGATGGTGAGCCCTTCGGCCGGCACTACGAACTCGGGCAGATGGTCCTGGTTGGTGGGCAACCCGTTGGCGAACCGGAACCGGCTGGTGAGGTAGTCGTGCTGGGTTGCCGGGCGCACGTACGGCTCGATGACGGCCGTTTCGGGCCAGGCGGCTACGGCGTCGCGTCCTTCGGGCGACAGGTTCAGGTAGTACCCGCTTTCGTCGTATCCGTAGATCTCGCCGCCGGCGGCTTCCACCTTGCCCTCGCTCAGGCGGATGCGGTCGCGCAGCACTACCCGGTACATCTGGGCGAAGGTGGGTTGCTCGGCTTCGGCCACCCCGTTCACATGCAGCACCTTGCCCTCGATGCGGAGGGTGTCGCCCGGCACACCCACGGCCCGCTTGATGTAGCTGGTGCGCGCGGCGATCACGGTTTCATCGATCGGATAGTTGAATACCACGATGTCGTTGCGGCGGATGTCCTGCCAACCGGGTACGCGGGCCCAGGGCAGCTCGAAATTGCGGATGTGGATGTCGGTGAAGGGAACCCCCACGCTCATGGGCGTGCGCAAGCCGTAGTTGAGTTTCGAGACGATGAGGAAATCGCCCGTCATCAGGGTACGCTCCATGCTCGGCGTGGGAATGCGGTACGCCTCGAACAACAAGGTGCGGATGATGAGGGCGGCCACACCGGCCCAAAGCAACGCGCTCAACCATTCGCGGATCCAGGCATTGGCTTTCGATTGGGTGGCCCGTTTGCGGGCGGCTTTGCGGGGAGTGGCGCTCATCGGTTGAATCGCAGACTACGCAGGTGCTGGGGTACGGTGATGGTCTTGTTCTGGAAGCGGCCTTCCCGGTAACTGACCTCGAACCACTGGGCCCGCTCGGGCGAGTAGAAGAAGTCGCGGAATTCGGCCAGCCGGTTGTCCGACATGAGTTTGTCGCTGAATGCCCGCTTGATTTCGGGCATGAGGTCCACGAACCGGCTGGACCCGCCCATCACCATGCCCCGGGCGAAAGGCCCGTCGCTGTCCAGGATCATCATGGGGATGCTGTCGTTGACCACGAACCAGTATTCGAACTGGATGCTGTTGCCGGGCCGCACATCGGCCACACCGACGAAATCGGCCACGGTTACAGTGGGGTCGCCGAACTGGCGCTGGAGCCGGGCACGCAGCTCGTTGCTGGGCACCTGGTCGATGGCCGTATCGCCTTGGAACCCGTTGCCGGTCATGTCGCGCATCTGGTTGAAACGGGTCATGAAGGCGGCGCGGTCCCGGTTGTCCACTTTGCGGAAGACGGGCTCCCGGAACGCGTCGGGGATTTGGGCCGCCACCGGCGCGGCGGCGAACAGGGCCGCCAGGGCGGCGGCCAGGGTACGGAATCGGTTCATGCGGATCATCCTTGGTCCATGGACAGCACGGCCAGGAAGGCTTCCTGTGGAATCTCCACGGCACCTACCTGTTTCATGCGTTTCTTGCCTTCTTTCTGCTTCTCAAGCAATTTCCGCTTCCGCGAGATGTCGCCACCATAACATTTGGCCAGAACGTCTTTCCGGAGGGCCCGGACGCTGTCGCGCGAGATGATTTTGGCACCGATGGCGGCCTGGATCACGACTTCGAACATCTGGCGCGGAATGAGTTCCTTGAGCTTGGAGCAGAGTTTGCGCCCCCAATCGTAGGCTTTGTCGCGGTGCACGATGGTGGAGAGCGCATCCACCGGGTCGCCGTTGAGCAGGATGTCGAGCTTGACCATCTCGCCCGGGCGGTTGCCGATGAACTCGTAGTCCAACGAGGCATACCCGCGGGTATTGCTTTTCAGCTTGTCGTAGAAATCGAAGACGACTTCGGCCAGGGGCAGCTCGTAGGTGATGTCCACCCGCTTGGTATCGAGATAACTGGTGTTCTTGAACTGGCCGCGGCGTTCCTGGCAAAGGGTCATCACGGCGCCGATGTATTCGGCCGGCGTGATGATCTGGGCCTTGATGTACGGCTCGTAGATGGTGTCGATCTTGCCGGGGTTGGGCAGCTCGCTGGGGTTGTCTACCTCGATCATGGACCCATCGGTCAGTTTCACCTGGTACCCCACGTTGGGCACGGTGGTGATGATGTCCATGTTGAACTCGCGGTCCAGGCGTTCCTGGATGATCTCCATGTGCAGCATGCCCAGGAAACCGGCCCGGAAACCGAACCCGAGCGCCACGGAGGTCTCCGGCGAGAACTGCAGGGAGGCGTCGTTGAGCTGGAGTTTCTCCAATGCGGCGCGTAACGACTCGAACTCTTCGGAATTGGTGGGGAAGATGCCCGAGAAGACCATGGGCTTCACTTCCTTGTAACCGGGAATCACGTGGGCGGCAGGTCGTGCCACGCTGGTCACGGTATCCCCTACTTTGGTGTCTTGCAAGGTTTTCACCGACCCGATGATGTACCCCACTTCGCCGGCGGTGAGCTTGTCGCAAGGCTCGTTCTTCAGGCGCAGGTAGCCGATTTCGTCGGCTACATATTCGCGGCCGGCGTTCATGAACCGGATCTTTTCGCCACGGCGCAGGGTTCCGTTGTCGATCCGCACGTACACGACCGAACCCCGGTAGGAATTGAATACGGAATCGAAGATGAGGGCCTGCAGGGGGGCGTCGTCGTCGCCACCGGGCGGGGGCACCCGCTTCACCACTTCCTCGAGCAGGTCGTCCACCCCCAGGCCGGTTTTGCCGGAAACGGCCAGGATGTCCTCCCGTTTGCAACCGATCAGATCGATGATCTGCTGGGCGACGGCCTCGGGCTCGGCACCCGGCAGGTCGATCTTGTTGAGCACGGGGATGATCTCCAACCCCTGCTCGATGGCCTGGTACAGGTTTGAAATGGTCTGCGCCTCAACCCCCTGGGAGGCGTCCACCACCAGGATGGCCCCTTCGCAGGCTTTGAGCGCCCGGGATACCTCGTAGGCGAAATCGACGTGGCCCGGCGTGTCGATCAGATTGAACACGTACTTCTCACCGGCACGGGTCACATAATCCATCTTCACCGCATGGCTCTTGATGGTGATGCCCCGTTCCCGCTCCAAGTCCATGTCGTCCAAGACCTGGTCTTGCATTTCCCGCTCGGTTATGGCTCCCGTCCGCTCCAGGAGTCGGTCGGCCAGGGTTGATTTTCCGTGGTCGATATGGGCGATGATGCAGAAATTGCGGATTCGTTTCATGAAGTTGGAATGGTCCGGGAACAAGCCGGCCAAGATACGAAGGAATAATTTCGGGCCGGAGTTGTAACAAACGGCCCGCTTCCGACTCGTTAGGGCAGGGAGCCTCGCGGTTCCCCACGGATCCGCAACTGGGGGTTACGGATCCGTTTCTTGACGAACGACGATTGAACCCGACGTGGTTGATACCCACGTCGGGTTTTTTTTATTCCCGTATCTTCCGAACCGTCAAAAATCGACTCGATTTCCCCATTGGAACCCACATCCACCCTGCGCATCGCCATTCAGAAAAGCGGGCGCCTGACCGAAAAAACCATCCAGCTCCTTGAGAACATCGGGCTGGCCTTCGACGGGTACAAAGACCGTCTGATCGTCCCCATCCGCAATTTCGATGTGGAATTGTTGCTCATCCGGGACGACGACATCCCAGAGTACGTGCAGGACGGCGTATGCGACCTCGGCTTCGTAGGCGCCAACGTGACCGCCGAACGCGGTGCCGATGTCTCCGTTCTGCGCGACATGTCCTACGGCCGATGCCGGTTGAGCCTGGCCGTGCCCAAGAACGGTCCGTTCCGCACCGTCGAAGACCTGCGGGGCAAGCGCATCGCCACCAGTTATCCGAACCTCACCCGCCGCTGGTTCGCCGAGCGGGGCATCGAGGTGAGTACCATCCAGATCTCGGGTGCCGTGGAGATCGCCCCGCGCCTCGACGTGGCCGACGCCATCTGCGACCTGGTATCTACCGGGGGCACGCTCAAGCAGAACGGCTTGGTGGAACTGGAGACCATCTTCCGGTCCGAGGCCCAGCTCGTCCGCACCAACAAACCGCTCAACGAGGCCAAACGGGCGCTCATCGACAAGTTGTTGGTCCGCATGGAAGGGCGGCAATTGGCCGAGCGCAGCCGATACATCCTCATGAACGCGCCCAAATCGGCCTTGCCGGGCATTACGGCGCTTATCCCTTCGCTAAAATCGCCCACGGTGCTGCCGCTGGCCGACCCCGACCTCATCGCCATCCATTCCGTCATTCCGATCGACCGGTTCTGGGAAGTGATGGAAGACCTGAAAGCGGCCGGTGCATCCGGCATCGTGATCCTTCCGATCGAAAACATGATCGTCTGATGCTGCCGGTCCACCGCCTCACCGATTTGGACGCCGAAGGCCTGAAACACCTGACCCGGCGCCCGCGCATCGATTTCGAGGCCGTTTTCGCCACCGTGCGCCCCCTCATCGAAGAAGTGCGCGCCGACGGCGACGCGGCCGTGCGCCGGCTCACGGCCGCGTTCGACGGCGTGGAACCGGCCGAGCTGTTGGTACCGGTACGACCGCCCGAGGCCATTCCGCTGCCCGAACCGGTCAAAGCCGCCTTCCGCACCGCGCACGCCAACATCTCGGCCTTCCACGCCGCCCAGGCGGGCGGGCCCCTGGTGGTGGAGACCATGCCGGGCGTGGTGTGCCGCCGGGAAGCGCGCCCCATCGAAGCCGTTGGCCTGTATGTGCCCGGCGGCACGGCGGTACTGCCCAGCTCCGTGCTCATGCTCGGGGTGCCCGCCCGCCTGGCCGGGTGCCGCACCATCATCGTAGCCACTCCGCCCCGCCCCGATGGGTCGGTAGCCCCGGAAGTGGAGTACGCCGCGGCCCTGTGCGGCATCCCGCACATCCTGTCGGCCGGCGGCGCGCAAGCCGTGGCGGCCTTGGCCTACGGCACGGAATCGGTACCCAAGGTGGACAAGATCCTGGGCCCGGGCAACCAGTATGTGACCGCGGCCAAAATGCTGCTGCAGAACAGCGATGCCATGGTCGCCATCGACATGCCGGCGGGTCCGTCGGAGGTGCTCGTGGTGGCCGGTCCCGAAGCCGACCCCCGCCATGTGGCGGCCGACCTGCTTTCCCAAGCCGAACACGGCGCCGACAGCCAGGCAGTGCTGGTGGCCCTGCCCGGCTTTCCGGTCGCCGCCATGGGCCATGCGCTCCGCAGCCAACTGGGGGCCCTGCCCCGGGCGGATGCGGCCGGCAAAGCCCTCGCGCACAGTTTCGTGGTAGAGGCGGCCGACGCCGCGCAGGCGGCCGTTTTTGTGGATGCCTATGCCCCGGAACATCTCATCCTCAACCTGCCCATCGACCAGGCCGAAGCCTTCGCCGCCCGCATATCCCATGCCGGCAGCGTATTCCTCGGCCCCTGGACGCCCGAATCGGTGGGCGATTATGCCAGCGGCACCAACCACACCCTGCCCACCTACGGGTTCGCACGCATGTACAGCGGCGTTTCGTTGGACAGCTTCCGCAAGCAGATGACCCTGCAAACCCTCACGCCCGAGGGCCTGCGCCTGCTCGGCCCGGCCGTGATCACCATGGCCGAAACCGAGGGGCTGCACGCCCACGCCGAAGCCGTCCGCATCCGGTTGCACGACCAGGCCTGACTCCCATCCATGGATCCCGTTTCCCTCATCCGACCCAACATCCGGGCGCTCAAACCCTACCGCAGCGCCCGCGACGACCACCATTCCGGCATCCTGCTCGATGCCAACGAGAACAGCCTGGGCCCTGTGCTGCCCCATCCGGATGCGCTCCACCGCTATCCGGATCCCCATCATACCGCCCTGCGGGCCCGAGTGGCGGCCTTCCGCGGCTGCCGGCCCGAGCAGGTGTTCTGCGGTTCGGGTAGCGACGAAGCCATCGACCTGCTCTTCCGCCTGTTCTGCGAACCCGGCACAGACCGGGTCGTCGTGTGTCCGCCCACCTACGGCATGTATTCCGTCGCCGCCAACATCCACGATGTGCAGGTACGCACCTGGCCCCTCACACCCGATTTCCAGTTGGATTGGAGCACCTTCGAGGCGGCCACGGCCGGTGCGACACCCAAAATCCTGTTCCTCTGCTCACCCAACAATCCCACCGCCAACGACCTGCGGCGGGCCGACCTGGAACGGGCGGTGGCCACCTTCCCCGGCATCGTGGTGGTGGACGAGGCCTATATCGATTTCTCGGAACAGGCCTCCTTCATCCGGGAACTGGACCGGCACCCGAACCTGGTGGTCACGCAGACCCTGAGCAAGGCATTCGGGCTGGCGGGCATCCGGCTCGGCTTCGCCTTCGCGCATCCGTCCGTCATCGCCCATATGATGAAGGTGAAAGCGCCGTACAACCTGAACCGGATGACCTTGGAACTGGCTGAAGCCGCATTCGGCCACACCGACACCCTCGCCCGCAACGTGGACCTGCTGAAACGGGAACGGGACCGCCTCATGGCCGCCTTCGCGGCGTTTCCGGCCGTGCGAAAGGTGCATGTTTCGCATGCCAACTACTTCCTGGCCATCGTGGACCAGGCCGAGCGGGTGTACCGCGACCTGGCGGCCGCCGGCGTGGTGGTCCGTTACCGGGGCAACGAACCGGGTTGTGCCGACGGCTTGCGCATCACCGTGGGCAGCCCCGAAGAGAACGACATCCTGCTGCAACGTTTCGCCGAGGTCACCGCATGAAAATCTGGTTCACCGGGGCCGTCATGGCACCCACCGATCTGCTGCCGTTCCGTCCGGGCGTGTTGTCCACGCTCATCCGCCTGCATCAGGAAGGGCACCTGCCCGCATTCGATATGGAAGCCCTGCGCGAAGACCAACGCCTGCTGCTCGAAGCGGAAGGTCTGAGCGGGCAAACCCTGCTCAAGGCCCATTGCGAGGTCTTCCTGGACCGGCACGGCTTGGAGTATGCCTTGGTGGACCACGACGGCGAGATCCTGAAAAGCGGAAGCGACTGGGATGCCCTGATCGCCTGGGTCCGCGGGCGGCGCCGCGTAGGGTCGGTCACGCGCACCACCCGCGAAACCGACATCCGCATCACGGTGGACCTGGACGGTAGCGGCAAGCATCAGATCCGAACCGGGCTGCACTTCTTCGACCACATGCTCGAGCAGATCGCCCGCCACGGATATGTAGATCTGTCCATCGAATGCGATGGGGACCTGCACATCGACGAACACCACACCATCGAGGATGTGGGCATCGCCCTGGGCGAGGCGCTGTTGCAGGCCGTGGGCACCAAGACCGGCATCGAGCGGTACGGCTACGTGCTTCCCATGGACGAAGCCCAGGCCATCGTGGCCCTGGATTGGAGCGGCCGGCCCCATCTGGAATTCGATGCCGACCTCCAGCGCGAACGTGTGGGTGATTTTCCGGTGGAAATGACCAAACACTTCTTCCAATCGGTGGCCATGGCCATGAAAGCCACCTTGCACATCCGGGTACGCGGCGAGAACGACCACCACCGCATCGAGGCCTGCTTCAAAGGATTCGCCCGCACGCTCAAACAAGCGGTGGCCGGCAATCCGAAAGCACCCGACCAGATCCCCAGCTCGAAAGGTCTGCTATGATCGCCCTGCTGGATTACGAAGCCGGCAACCTGGCCAGTGTGGCCAACGCGCTCACCCGCCTCGGCGCCGATTTCCGCGTCACCCACGACCGCGCCGTGCTCGACGCCGCCGACGGAGTCATCTTCCCCGGCGTGGGTCATGCCGCTTCGGCCATGGCCTCCTTGCGCGGCCGCGGGCTGGATACCTGGCTGAAATCGACCGCCAAACCCGTTTTCGGCATCTGCCTGGGCATGCAACTGCTCTTCGAGTCGTCTGAGGAAGGGGGCGGCACACCGGGCCTGGGCATCATCTCCGGGCGCCTGAAGGCCTTCGACCCCACCGCCGGCAAGGTGCCTCACATGGGCTGGAACCGTGTGCGTGCCACCGAGCCCGGCCGCACCGAGGCCCCCTATTATTATTTCGTACACAGTTTCCAGGCGCCCGTGGTGCCCGAAACCACCGGCATCTGCACCTATGCCGGTGTGGATTTCACGGCCGAGGTACAAAAAGGCCGTTTCAGCGGGGTGCAATACCACCCGGAGAAATCGGGCGATGCCGGCGAGGCCGTCATCCGACGCTTCCTGGAGTCGGTACGCGGAGGACGGGCATGAACGTGATGCCTGCCATCGACCTGCTCGACGGCCGGGTGGTCCGCCTCAAAAAGGGCGACTACCGGCAGGTTACCGTGTACCACGAGGATCCGGTCGCCCAGGCGCAAGCCTTCGCCGATGCCGGGTTCGACACCTTGCATGTGGTGGACCTGAACGGTGCCCGCGACGGCGGTTTTCCCCATCTGCCCTTGCTCGAACGCATCGCCTCGGCTACGGGCCTGCGCATCCAGACGGGCGGGGGCGTACGCCGCTACGACGACGTCCGGCGCCTCTTCGAGGCCGGCATGCACCGTGTGGTGAGCGGTTCCATGGCCGTCCGCACGCCGGAGGATTGGCTTAAGGCGCTCTCCGACTACGGCGAACGCTGTGTTTTCGGCCTCGACCTGAAAGACGGCAAGGCGGCCGTGGCCGGTTGGACCACCACCTCCGAAACGCCCATAGACGCGCTTCTGGCACCCATGATCGCCGCAGGATTGCGCATCGTTCTGTGTACCGACATCGCCCGCGACGGCATGATGACTGGCGCAAACCACGGCTTATATGCCGATCTGATGCGGCAATGGCCGGTTTTGCGCTTCATCGCCTCGGGTGGGGTCGCCGGCCCCGAAGACCTGGCCCGCCTCGCCGCAGCGGATGTATGGGGTGTGGTGGTCGGCCGGGCCTACTTCGAAAATGCGATCGACTTGGGAACCTTGCGGAAATTTCACGGTTGAACCCTACGTATTTTGTAACAAACGCACCTTTTGTTACTCTATGAGCGACGATTTTGATTTAACTTTTCGTCGTCTTACCATACAGACACCTCACCAACTCTAACGAGAACACTCCATGGGTCAACAACAACTCCTCCTCGTCATCTTGGTCACGATCATTGTGGGTATCGCCACGGTTGTGGCCATCAATACCTTCTCCAGCGCCTCCGAGTCGGCCAACCAAGACGCCGTCCGGAACGACATGGCCACGATCGCCGCGTCGGCCCAAGGGTATTTCATCAAACCGGCCATGCTGGGCGGCGGCGCCAACAGCTTCGCCGCCATCACGTTCGCCAACATCACGTTCGCGGCCGATTCCATCTCCGGAGATGGTCTGACGGCTTACAACGCCAACGGCACCTATGTGATTTCCGGCCGCTCGGCTACCGATTTCGACCTGAACGCCACCACGTCCAGCAACCCGGACATCGAGTTCACGGCCACCGTGACCCAAGACAACATGAGCGTACCCACCCTGGTTCCCTGACCAAGGGCTCAACACCGGTTCAGAAAGGGCTCTTCGGAGCCCTTTTCTGTTTGTGGGAACCGCATTCGCTATCTTGAACCATGGGTCAACAACAACTGCTGCTGGTCATCCTGGTCACCATCATCGTCGGCATAGCCACGGTGGTGGCCATCAACACCTTCTCCAGCGCGGCCGCATCGGCCAATCTGGATGCCGTTCGGCAGGATGTGGCCGCCTTCACTTCCGGCGCCCACGGCTATGCCATGAAACCCACCATGTTCGGTGGGGGCAACAACACCTTCACCGGGTTGGAGTTCGGAAAGATGACCTTCCAGGCCAACCATAGCGAAGACGGCCTCAGCGCCGTGAACGAGAACGGCACCTATGTGATCACCGACGTGCAGCCCACGCAGGTCACGCTCCGGGCTTATCCGGCGGCCCAGGACGGCTATGTGGCCGACCCGCCCGAAGGACCCTATTTCGAAATCGTCATCCGGTTCGCCTCCACCGGTACGCCCATCACCTACGCCAACAACGGCGCACTGATCGATTCCTGATTCCCCATGGCTTCCTTCCGATTCCGCGCCGTTTCCAACGCCGGCAAGCAGATTGTCGGCGAGTTCGAAGCCGATTCCAAAAAAGCGGCCCAGGCCCTGCTCGACAAACAGTCGCGCCAGAAGGGATTCCGGGTGCAGAGTCTGGAGCAGCGGGCGGTGTACCAGTACAAGGTGATCAAGGAAGGCAAGGTGCTTTCCGGATCCCAGGAAGCCTACAGCAAGGAAGAGCTCGAAAAAGCCCTGCTGAAACTGGGCTATCAGGTCAAATCCATCCAGAAGAACATCATCAACTTCACGGGCGGCGTGCCCATGACAGAAGTGGTGAACTTCATCCGCCTGTCGGCCGACCTGCTCAAGCAGAAGATGACCTTCGACGAGATCCTCAACCTGCTGTACGAGGATACCGCCAACAAGGCCATGAAAGACGTGATCAAGGCCATCCAGAAGGACCTGAAGGATGGCAAGGAAGGCGTGGAGGTGTACAGCAAACACGAGAAGGTTTTCGGCAAATTCGCCTGCTACATGCTGGCCGTGGCCTCCACCTCGGGCAATATGGCCCTGGTGTTCGAAAGCACGGCCAAGTTCCTGGAACGGGACGCCCAGTTCAAGAAGAACATGCGCCAGACATTGATGATGCCGGCCATCACCGTATTGGCGGTGATCGGGGTGGTCATCTTCTATGTGGGGTACATCTTCCCGGCCACGGCCGAGCTGTTCGTGAAAATGAACATCACCCTGCCGCCCATGACGGCCGCCACGCTCGACCTCAGCTATTTCCTGCGGGATTGGTGGTGGGCCATCCTGGTGGCCTTCATCGCTCCCATCGCCAGCATGGCCTGGTACTTCTCCACGCCCGGCGGGGCCCTGTTCAAAGACCGCTACATCATAAAAATACCGGTCATCGGCGACCTGTTGCAGAAAACCAGCATCGAGATCTTCTCCCGGGTATTCTACACGTTGTATTCGGGGTCGGGCCAGAACGTGGAAGTGATCAAGGTGGCGGCGGAAGCCTGCCGGAACACCTACATGGAGAAGCGCATCAAGGAAATCGCCATCAAAGGAATGCTGAATGACGGCAAAGGGTTGATGGAATCGTTGGAGGCGTGCGGGGTATTCACCCAGACGGCCCTGAGCCGTTTCCGCCTGGGGGCCGAATCGGGTACCCTGCGCGACAACGCCCGGCAATTGGCCGAATACTACGAGGTGCAGACCACCTACAAGATGCAGACCGTGATCGATGTGATCAACCTGTTCGTGAACCTGTTCATCATGATCGCCCTCATCGGCATCACGATCGTATCCTCCGAGACGGCCATCATCAAACCGGGCTGATGCCATGCTGAGCGGAAAACTGAACCTGAAACGCAGGGTCGGAGATGTGCTCGTGGATCGGGGGGTGATCGACGACGAGCAGCTGGCCAAAGCGCTGAAGACCCAGCAAGCCGAACCGGAAGCCATCCGCCGGCGCCTGGGCACCATACTGGCCGAGGATTTCGGCATCGACCGGCACACGGTGATGCGCGAAATCGCCGAATTCTATGCCTTCCGCGACCTGACCGACCAGCTGGTGGTCACCGACGAGCGCATCGCCACCGTCAAGCAGATCATCGCCGACATCCCGGCCAACCTGCTCGACGAATTCGTGCACCGCAAGGCCTTGCCCATCGGGTACGACAAGAACATGCTGGTGATTGTGGCGGCCGACCCCACCGACCCCCTGCTCACCCAACTGGCCGGCCAGCTCAATCTCAAGCAGTACGAACTGGCCTATTGCCGGCAAGACACCATAGACGCCCTGCTCGGCAAGGTCTATGAGAAGAAGAACGAGTTCCTGGACCTGCTCGAAGAGATCGATTACGAGTCGGGCGAGATCAAGGACGACGAGATCGACGAAGCCGAGATCGATGCCGAGATCAACCAGAGCATGCTCAATTCCCTGGTGGAAGGCATGCTCATGGAAGCCGTCCGTACGGGCACCTCCGACGTGCACATGATCCCAGGGGCCGGCAACACCACCGAGATCCTCTTCCGGGTGGACGGCAAGCTGAAAGTGTGGCACTCCCAGTCGGGCGTGAAACCCGAAGCCCTGGCGGCGGTGCTCAAAGACAAGACCCGCAACGTGGACCGGTTCGAGCGGGACATGTCGCAAGACGGTTTCATCCAGCGGCGGATCGACGGCACCAACATCCGCTACCGGGTCTCCATCATGCCCATCGTGGGCGAGGAGTTCGAGCGCAAGTTCGAATCCATCGTCATCCGGATCCTGGACGACCGGAAGGTGATCACCGACCTGGGCAAATTGGGCCTGCAGAAGCAGGCCCGCATCGATTTCGAGAAGGCCATCCGCAAGCCCAGCGGCATCGTGATCATCACGGGGCCTACGGGTTCGGGCAAATCCACCACATTGGTGGCGGCCCTGTATTCGGTGATCGACCCGTCGGTGAACGTGCTCACCGTGGAGGAACCCGTGGAGTACCTGATCCGCGGGGCCAGGCAGCTGAAGATCAGCGACAAGATGACCTTCGACATGGCGGTACGGGGGATCTTGCGGCACGACCCCGACATCGTGCTCGTGGGCGAGATGCGGGACCTCAAAACCGCCGAAATCGCCATCAAGATGGCCAACACGGGTCACTTGACCTTCTCCACCCTGCACACCAACGATGCGCCCAGCGCGGTATCCCGGTTGTTCAAGATGGGGGTGGAACCCTTCCTCATCGCCTCCGCCGTGAACCTGGTGATGGCCCAACGGCTGATCCGGCGCCTGTGCTCGGTATGCAAGGAAGAGTTCAAACCGGAACCCGCCTTCGCCCGGTCGGTCGGGTTCACCGACGAGGAAATTGCCGAAACCACCTTCTTCAAGGCCGTCGGGTGCGACAAATGCAACAACGGCTACAAAGGCCGGGTGGCCATCCACGAAGCCCTGTATTTCTCCAAAGAGATCAAACACCTCATTTTCGAGTCGGGAGATGTGGTGGATGAGGAACAGATACGCGATATGGCGGTTTCCCAAGGGATGCTGACCCTGCGCGCATCCGGTCGTGAACGCGTGAAAGACGGTGTCACCACCATTGAAGAAGTGTTGTCCATCACCCTGGAGGACTGACCGCCATGAACGATTACTCCGACCTGCTCTACCTGATGGGCGCCATGATCGTTTTCAGCATCTATTCGTCCAACGTGAACGCCAACATGGTGCGGTCCGACACCCTGCTGACCGACACCGAAGTGGAGCTGACCGCCATCGGGTTGGGGCAATCGGTCATTGATGAAGCGCGCGACACCTTCTTCGACGAGGTCGCCGTTACGGCCGACACCAGCCTGATCGGGCAGTTGGGTGCCGGCCTGCTCACGCCGGCCCAGATACCGGCCGCCTTCACCGCACCGGCCGGTTTGGGCCCCGAAACCGGCGAAGCCTATCCGAACTTCGATGATTTCGATGATTATGACGGATTGGACCTGACGCGGGCCACCGCCTACGGCACCTACCGGGTGCGGGCCGAGGTCGTGTACGCCCCGACCAACGCCCCCATGACCACTTCCACCAACCGTACCACCCTCAAACGCCTCACGGTGCGTGTGACACACGCCGACCTGCCCAACGAGATCACGCTGTCGTTCCTACAATACCACTACTGAACTTGCCATGTCCGAAACCATCAACACGCCCGTCCAAGCCCTGCAGGCCCTCAAAGAGGTCCCCCTCCTGCTCCGCAATTTTCCGCCGGACGACCTGCGCCAATTCCTGGAATCGGGCAAAATGGAGCATTATCAACGGCACGACCAGATCCTGACGGTGGAATCGAGCCCGGCCACCAGCGCCTACCTCATCGTGGAGGGCAAGGTCTCCATCTTCAAAGACGACATCCACCTGGCCACCCTGGAACCGGGCGATTTCCTCGGGGAAACCTTTCTGTTCACCAAGGGTTCGAGAACGGCCAACGTGATGGCCGAGACCGACACCACCCTGGTCCGATTCGACCGCCAGGAGACCCTGGATTACTTCCGGCGCATGCCCGAACGCCTGTTCAAGATCTTCATCATGAACATCATCGAAATCCAGCAGCGGAAGATGGTGGCCATGAACCAGAAGCTCATCACCATGCAGAAACGTCTGCTCAACAAGGAATGAACCGGCCGTGAACCTCGGCATAATCACCAGTTTCATCGTGGGAGGCCTGTTGATGGTGGCATTGATCACCGTGAACATGCGTGTGGGCGAGAACGCCGCCAACACCACCATGGATCTGGCGGCCAAGGACCGGGTATCGGTTGTCGCGGAAATCATCGAATCGGACCTGCGGCGCATCGGCTTCGGGGTTCCCTCGCCCGCCATAACGGCCATGACGGCCAACAGCATCACCTTCCGCTCCACCTTCAACACCGATTCCACGCTCACGGTGGGCTGGGCCTGGAACCTGTCGGCCGTGGTGGATGCCTCGGCCAACCCGGACGACCGCCGCCTGCAGCGCACCGTGAACGGCACGACCACCGACATGGGCGCCGGGGTAACGGCCTTCAGCCTGGAATTTCTGGATGCTTCGTTTGCGGTTACCGCCGTGCCCGCCGATGTGCGCCACATCCGCGTGAGTCTCACCTGCGAATCGGCCGAGGGCTACGACGGCCGGTTCGGAACCGCCCATTGGTCGGGCTTGATCACCCCACGGGCTTTACGTTGACCACTTATTGAAGGAGTTCTTATGGGTCGTTCCATGCTGTTTCTGTCGGCCGGTATGATGATTCTGTTCGGAATCATCCAGGTTTCGGTGAATGCCAAACAACAGGCCATGACCGAGCTGAACGTGCAGGCCGTGTCCCGCACGGAGGCCCGCAACATGGCCGCATCCGGCCTGAACCGGGCCATGGCCACCCTGGCGGCCGATACCGACTGGCGCGGCCCGGCCACCTACACGTTCGGTGCCTGGAGCGTGGTGGTAACCGTCGAAGACTCGGACGACGACGGCACCCTGGGCCCGCTCGAACTGCGGTTGACGGCCGTAACCCAGACCGAGAATGGCCCGATCACCAGCATCGCCCTGCTCAACCGCGGAGCCGGCACCCCGATTCCCGCGCCCGATGCGGCCATGGGCATCTTCACGCCGAACCTGAACCTGTCGGTTTCCGGATCGGCCTTCCTCATCTCCGGGAACGACACCAATCCGGACGGTTCGGCCGGGTTGGAAGGCGCCCTGTCCGGTATCGCCGTGAACAGCCTGGCCGCCTACAACGAGATCCTGGCCTCGCTGAATGCCACCCAACAATCCCGTGTGCAGGGCGATGGCGGCACGCCCAGCCTGGAGCTGGATCCCACCATGGACGCCGATGCCTTGGAAGCCTTCTATGAGCAGGTGAGAGACAACGCCACCCACGTGTACGATGCCGGCTACGTGGCCAGCGGCGAAGCCTCGCTCGGCACGCCCGACAACCCCCGCATCACCTTGGTGCGCAGCGGTTCCCTGGAAGTACGCAACGCCACCGGTGCGGGCATCATCATCATCGAAGAAGGGGCTTCGCTGGACTGCCGGGGCAACCTGGACAACTTCCAGGGCATCATCCTGGTGCGGGGCGATGCCGACATGACCCGCGGCAACATCCATATCTACGGCGCCATGATGTTCGGGGGAGACAACCCCGCCCTTCAGATCGATATCGACTTCCGCGGCAACGTGAACGTGGTCTATTCCAGCTCGGTGGTGAACAGCGTGCAGGAATTCGTGAACGAGACCGTGGGTGGCGCCAACTACAGCGTGGTGAGCATCTACGATTGATGCCAGTATATTGCGCCCCATGAGCGGAACAGACGTCCAATCCCTGGTCAAGCCCATTCTCGACCGCATCCCGCGTACCGCGATGGGCCTGGAGCGGCATCGCCTCATCGGCGAGGAAGTGCAGAAACTGCCCGAAAACACCCTGCTCGCCATCCGTGGTGTGGTGGACGGGTGGGTCAGGCGCATGGCCCAGGTGGAAGCCTCCGACATCGACATCGGCGGAAACGGCTGCGGAGGCCGCATCTGGTACCGCATCCACGGCAACAAAAAACCCTGGGATGACGGCCCCCGGCTCGAGCCCGAGATCACCGACGCCATCTTCCATGCCCTGCTCATGCCCTCGCAGCGCACCCTGCTGCTCGACGCGCGGAACCTGGATTTCAGCTATGTGATTGTGGATGAGGACGGCACCCGGCACCGGTTCCGGACCGACATGTACTTCGACCTGGACAATCTGGGGCTGAACATGCGCCGCATCAATACCGAGATCCGCCCATTCAAGAATCTGAATGTGCATCCGGAAGTGGCCAAGGCCCTTTCCCTCAAATATCTGAAGTACGGGTTGTCGCTGGTCACCGGCATCACCGGATCGGGGAAATCCTCCACGCTGGATTCCATCATCGACGCGAACAACCGCAGCGTGGACGCCCACATCGTGATCATCGCCTCGCCGGTGGAGATGGTGCACGAGCCCAAGCGCTGCATCGTGCGGCACCGGGAAGTGGGCCGCGACGTGCTCTCCTTCCGCCATGGCGCGGTCGAAGCCTTGCGCCAGGATCCGGACATCATCATGATCGGCGAGTTGCGCGACGCCGAAACCATCATGACCGCCCTGGAGATCACCGATTCGGGGCACAAGACCTTTTCCACCCTGCATACCGCCAGCGCCACGGAAAGCATAGACCGGATCATCGGGGAAGTGCCTGCCGAGGAGCAGGACCGGGTGCGCAACCGCCTGGCCGACGTGCTCACCTGCGTGATCTCCCAAAAACTGGTACCCACCATCGACGGCAAACGGGCCCTGGCCAAGGAAATCCTGCTGAACACCCCCTCGGTCAAATCCGCCATCCGGAACAACAACACCGGCGAGATCTATCAGATGCTGATGGAAGGATCGGCCGTGGGCATGCAGACCCTGGAACAAGACCTCAAACGCCTGGTTGACGAACGCACCATATCGGCCGAAGAGGCCTTCAATTACGCCAACAACAAGAAACGGATGAAGGATCTCCTTGGCTAAACGGGATGTCATAGGGCTGTCGTTGGACGGCAATCTGCTGCGCATGGCCGTGCTGGAGACGGGCGGCAAAGTAACGGTGGTCAAATCCCTGCGGGCGGTGCCGTTGCCGGTACCCTTGGCCGGCACCGATGGGCCGGGTGCGGGCAAGGAGGATGAAAATCCGGATGCCATTTTCGGCCTCGAGGCCGCCCCCGCAACCGCCGCCACCGAACCGGAGGATGAATGGGATATGACGGCCGACGGCGTTGGTGACGACTTCCGGCAGGACACCAACGAGGCGCTTCTGGCCAATCTGTTCGAAGCCGAACATGCCAAATACGTTACGGTGGGCCTGGCCATACCGGCCGGTCAGACCCTCATCCAAACCTTCCCCGATGCCGATTACCGCAAACGGAAACGGAAGGAACTGGAGGCGTTGGTCCGCGAGAAAATCCAGGCGGTGTACAGCACCGAGCTGAGTGCCGACCAATACGGCCACGCCATCCAGGGAGACGGCGGCCTGTTGATCGGCTCCCTGGAGGGCGTAAACCAGCTGCTGAACATGGTGGATGGTGCCCTGGAGTTCTACAAGGGCAAAGTGACCCTGCGCGAGATCGCGCCGGTCGAAACCCTGCTCACCGGGTTGGTATTGGCGCACCAGCCCATCGGGCCGGAAGAGTACAGTGTGATCCTGCACATCGAAGAGCATCAGAGCCGCATCGTGCTGCTCAAAGGCCATCAGATCCTGCAGGTGATGCCGGTGATCGCCGAAGGCGCCACCTCCAAACGGGTGATCCGCACGCTCTTCTCCAAACTGCTGTTCGAGTTGGACCGGGGCGTACTGCCCACGGTGGACCACATCGTGTTCACCGGCAGCGACCTCAAAGGGGCCGGCATCACCTTCATGCAGGAACAGTTCATCGATGTGAAGATCGGCCGCCTGGAGCTCGATACCACCCGTGTGCTGGTTGCCGAAGATGCCGGTGGCCAGGTCGAGGATTTCCTGCCGGCCATCGCCGCGGCGTGGGCGGCCAGCGGCAAAGACGCCGCCCTCTTCCCGAAACTGTCTCTCATTCCCAAATACGTGGCCATCCGCCAGGCCGTCTTCCGGTTGGAATGGCACGGCTACCTGGTACTGGCCCTCATCGCCCTCACGCCCATCCTGGTGAACCAGGTGTACCGCGACCGCATGGAAAGCATAGACAGCTTGAAATCGGAAGTGGCCGCCCTGAACAGCCAGATCGCCCAGAACCGGGGGATCGCCTCCATCGTGGACGCCCTGGCTCTGGAACAGGCCGGCATGACCCGGCGCCTCGAGCTCATGGATTCCCTGGCGGCGGGCACCTACCGGTGGTCGCACACCTTCGCCCTGCTCAACCGGGAGGTATCGGGCATGCGGGGGGTCTGGATCCACAACCTGCAGGCCGACGAGAACACCCTCATCCTGCAAGGGTTCGCCACCAGCCGCGACCGGGTCAGCCGTCTGAGCAACATCTTCGCCGATGCGGTAATCCAGCAGGTCTTGGAGAAAGAGGAGCGCGAACGCCCGCTCTACGAATTCACCTTGTTGGTGACCCGCGTGACCGACAACCCGCTCTCCATTTCGCCGCCCCGGGTGGAACCGCCCGAAACCTTATTCCAACCCATGGAGCTGAACTCCTCGGGCACCATCCGGAACTGAGATGTCCTACGCGTTACGCAACTCCATCATCCTGCTCGGCACCTTGCTCCTCATGGGCATCGGTGGGTGGTTGTTCCTCAAATACGGCCCCAACCGGGAAGTGACGGCATACGAAGCCATCCTGGATGCCCGCAAGAAAGAGCTGGCCACCTATCAGTCGAAAGCCGCCACCTTCCCCGACATGCAGGGGTTGTACATCCGGGAACTGTACCGTACCGAATTCCGGAACAAAGACCTGTTCTTCGACCGCAACGTGGCCGATTTCTATGATTTCGTGCGCCGGGTGAACGAGGGGCCGGCGGCCACCCGTCTCAATTTCACCCTGATCGATTCCGTTTCGGCCAGCACCCACGGGTATCTGCAATTCCAGGTGGATGGTGAAGGCACCTACCGGAATTTCTACAACTTCATCAACCAGCTCGAACAGAGCCGGCCCATCGCCTCCATCCGGTCGGTGAAGATGCAACCCAAGCCGGATTCGGAGAACCGGGATGAGGTGGTGTTCACGTTCAACATCCGGCTGTTCCATCTCAAGGGCGATTCGGCCGGTGTGGCTGCTCCGGCCATCAACCGGAACACGCCCCAGTTGGCCTACAACCCGTTCTCGCCGCTCATCTATGCCATCCCCTCGAACGACGGCGGCCTGACCGACGTCGAGCAAAGCCGCCTGATCGCGGTAACCACGCGTTCCGCCTTCCTGGTGAGCCGGTCCGGCATGGATCGGATCGACCTGGGCGGCAGCGTGTATCTGGGAACCCTGGAACGGGTGAACCCCAGTGCCGGAACCGCCACCTTCCGCCTGAACAAAGGCGGCATCGAAGAAACTGTCACGCTCCGCATCGGACAACCATGATGAACACCGCACGGCTCCTCTCCCTTCTGCTCGTCCTGGCGGCCACCGCACCGACCGCCTCGGGCCAATCCGGTTTACCGGTCCGCGAATATGTGAATCCGGAAGAACTGGTGACCCTCAGCCGCGACACCACCTTCCCGCAGGCCGTGGAAATCCTCAACGGGTTCTCCCGTCGTTTCGCCGACAAGATCCTGATCGACCGGACAGGCCGCACCGGGGCCATCGGGCTCAACATCCCGAACATGCCCTGGAAACAGGCGCTGGATTATGTGGTCTCGTTCAACAACCTGGTATTGCGCGAGCATACCGATTACTACGAGATCACCGCACCGGCCCGTGAAACCACGACCTCCGGCTCCACCGGTACCACCGGCACCGGCGCCGGCACCGACCCCGCGGTGGAACTGCCGGCCACCTTGTACACCCGCGAAATCGAGATATCGGCCATCTTCTTCGAGGGCGACCGCCGGGTGCTCGAAGAGATCGGTGTGGATTGGACCACCCTGAAGGACGGCGTGGTAACCGTAACCAACCTGGCCGCATCCAACGTGAGCCAGGAAGTGTTCCAGATCGACATCCCGGCGCAGTCGGTCGGGGGCGGGTTCGAAGTATCGGCCCTCATCTCCGCCTTCGAAGCCAACAACGTGGGCGAGCTGCTCTCCTCCCCCACCATCAAGGTGATGGACGGCCAGGTGGGGCGCATCCAGGTAGGTCAGGATTTTTCGATCAAACAGCGGGATTTCGCCGGCAACGTGATCGACAACTTCTTCTCTACGGGCACCATTCTGGAGGTAACGCCCACGGTGATCACCATGAACGACACCTCCTTCGTGCATTTGAGCATCAAAGCCGAACGGAGCTCGGCCCAACCCGACCCGGTAAGCACGGTGATCAACAAACAGCAGGCCGAAACCCAGGTATTGCTGTTCAGCGGGGAACAGACCGTGATCGCCGGCCTGTTCGAAACCGAAGAAACCCGGGTTCGCCGGGGAGTGCCCGTCCTCAAAGACCTGCCGGTGTGGTTCTTCGGGTTGCGCTACCTGTTCGGCTACAACTCCACCGACGTCTCCGAGAAAGAACTGGTGGTCATTCTGAAAGCCCGCATCGTGCCCAGTCTGGCCGAGCGGTTCGGGTTGCCCGAGCAACGGCTCGACGAAGGGTTGCGCCAGGAACGCGACCGTTTGCAGGAAGGCATCCGCCGCATCCGGGAAAACTGACATGCTGCCCCACGAGGCGTATCATGCTTCGCTGGGGGTGATCCACGATCTGGGCCGCATCGGCGACCCCGCCCTGTACCGGCCCTTGCCAGCCGATTGGTGGGTAGCGGTTTCCGACGTGCGCGCCTCCACCCAAGCCATCCGCGAGGGGCGGTACAAGGAAGTGAACGCCGTGGGCAGCGTGTCCGTGATGGCCCTGCTCAACCTCACCGGCGATTTCAAGCTGCCCTTCCTCTTCGGTGGCGATGGGGCCACCGTCTGCCTGCCGGGCACCCTGCGCGAGGCGGCCGCCATAGCCCTGGGCGCCACACGTACCCTGGCGGCCGAGCGCTTCGGCCTCGACCTCCGCGTGGGTCTGGTGCCCGTGGCCGACATCCGGGCCGCGGGCTCCGATGTGCTCGTGGCCCGTTTGCGCATCTCCGACCAATTCGACCAGGCCGTATTCCTGGGCGGAGGCCTGGCCTGGGCCGACTCCGCCCTCAAGGCCGACGCCGGTCCCTACGAACTCCACGCCGCCGTACCACTCGAGGCCGGCGATTTCTCGGGCTTCGAATGCCGTTGGGAACCCATACCCACCCGCCACGAGGAAATGATCACCCTGATGGTGGAATCGGTGTTGCCCGGCTCCGATGCCCGGCACAGCCATTACACCCGCATCGTGCATCAGATGGGCGAATTGCTAGGTGCCGACGAGCTCTGGAGGCCCATAACCCCGAGCGGCCTCACCATGACATTCGACCCCGCCAAGTTGTCGGTGGAACAGCGCGTCCGGTCGGCCGATGCCAAAGGCTACCTGCGGCATCTGTTCAAGATGAACCTGTTCGGTGCCCTGCTCATGAAATTCGGCATCCGCACCTCGGCCACCGATTGGAGCCGATACAAACCGGATGCTTCCCGGAATACCGATTTCAAGAAATTCGACGACATGATCCGCATGGTACTCTCGGTCACCCGCGATCAACGGGAAGCGCTGGAGGAGTTCCTGGAGGCCGAATACCGGGCGGGGCGCCTGGCTTATGGCATCCATCGGTCCCATTCCGCCCTCATGACCTGCCTGCTGTTCGGGTACATGAAGAACCACATCCATTTCGTGGATGGGGCCGACGGTGGCTATGCGGAAGCCGCCCGGGCCCTGAAGGGCCGCAAGGCCGGGCTTCAGAACACGCGCTGAGCGCGGATGAACCGGTTGCGCCAGTAGTCTTCCGTCAGCCGGGAGATCATGGGGCCGGAACTGGTGGACGCGTGCAGGAATCGGTCGCCACGTACCACGATGCCCACATGCAGGGTGCGCCGGCCCGTGCGGAAGAAGACCAGGTCGCCCGTGCGGATGTGCTGGGGACGGATGCGCCGGCCGGCCCGCATCTGTTCGCCGGTGGACCGTGGCAACTCCACCTTGAAATGGTCCCGCATGACCACCTGCACGAATGCCGAACAATCGATACCGTTCCTGGTGGATCCGCCAAGGCGGTACGGTGTGCCTTTCCACTCCTCGTGCGCTTCCATCAGCCGATGTTCCGCATCGGCGGTGGAGAGCGGCCTACCCGGCGCGCAGGCGGCCAGCATGGCCACCATCAGCATCCATCCGATGGCTTCAAACCGCCGCATGCCGGGCTACCGGTAGCGCATCGATGACCTGCACGGCCGGAGACGGGTCCGCCATGATGTAGAAATGCAACCCGGGTACGCCCGCATCCAGCAATTGCCGGCATTGGGCGGTGGCCCACTCGATACCGATGGCGGAGGCGTTGCGCGGATCGGCCAGGACGGCATCGCTCAGGTCCTGAGGGATGTTCAGATGGAAGATGCGCGGCAAGGATGTGAGGTGCTCGGGGCGGGTGAGCACCTTGAGCCCCGGAATGATGGGAACCGTGATGCCCTCGGCACGGCAGGCCTCCACAAAACGGAAATACGCCTCGTTGTCGAAGAAGAGCTGTGTTACGATGTAATCGGCACCGGCATCCACTTTCTCCTTCAGGCGGCGGATGTCCGTGGCCAGGTTCGGGGCATCCATATGCTTTTCCGGATACCCGCCCACCCCGATGCAGAAATCGGTGGGGGCCGCATCCTGCAGTTTCTCCAGGTATTCGCCCCGGTTCATGCCATCGATCTGCCGCACCAGGTCGATGGCGTAGTTGTTCACCGATTTGTCGCGCGGAATGGGCTTGGGCACGCTGAGCTCGTCGCCCCGCACGGCCAATACGTTTCGGATGCCCAGGTAATTGAGCTCGATGAGGGCGTCTTCGGTTTCTTCCTTGGTGAACCCCTTGCAGATCAGGTGGGGCACCACGTCCACCTTGTACTTGTGCTGGATGGCCGCACTCAGGCCGATCGTACCCGGCCGTTTGCGTTTGACCTTCCGCTGGTAGGTCCCATCGGGTTGTTCCTGCAACTCCGCTTCGGCCGCATGGGACGTGATGTCGATGAAAGGTGGCCTGAATTTCATGATGCGGTCCAGCGCATCGAACACGGGTTGGACCGACCCACCCCGACGCGGCGGGATGATTTCGAAGGAGACGAGGGGCTCGGCGCTCCGGGCGTAATGTTCTATCACTTTCATCGGGTCCGAAACTACGGAAAACCCGCTAATTTCCGGACATAGGCCTGCCATGGAACTCCTCGTCAACATCGACCACATCGCCACGCTCCGCAACGCCCGCGACGAAGGCGTGCCCGACCCCGTGCACGGCGCCCGCGTGAGCGAGGAGGCCGGTGCCGCCGGCATCGTCTTCCACCTGCGCGAAGACCGGCGCCACATCCGCGATGCGGACGCCTGGCGGCTGAAGGAGACCGTGACCGGCACGCTGGTGTTCGAGATGGCCGCTACCGACGAAATGATCGCCATCTGCACCCGCATGAAACCCCAAGTGGCCACCCTGGTGCCCGAAAGCCGCCAGGAGCGCACCACTGAAGGCGGCCTGCCCATGGCCCGCGTGTTCGACGATTACCGCGACCGGGTGGTGCCCCGGTTCCGCGAAGCGGGCATCCCCATCAGCCTGTTCGTGAACCCGGATCCGCACGATATCGAGCGGGCCGCCCGCCTCGGGGTGGAGGCCGTGGAGCTGCACACCGGTACCTACGCCCAAGCCGTCACCGAAACCGACCGGCAGCGCGAACTCGACCGCCTCCGCGAAGCCGCCGTCTCGGCCCATCAGGCCGGCCTCATCGTCAACGCCGGCCACGGCCTCGACTTCTCGAACATCCGCCCCTTCCTGGCCGAAGTGCCCTACCTGCACGACATCAGCATCGGGCACGCCCTCATCACCGACGCCCTCTGGAACGGGCTGGCCCATTCCGTGCGCCGCATGGCCGACATCCTCGCCAAGGCGCGGGCTTTCCACCCATGAGCGGCACCCACCGCTCCGGCTACGTGGCCATCGTGGGCAGACCCAACGCCGGCAAGTCCACCCTGCTCAACGCCATCCTGGGCACCAAGCTGGCCATCGCCACGCACAAAGCCCAAACCACCCGCCACCGCATCCTGGGCATCCATTCCGACGACGACAGCCAGATCTGCTTCCTCGATACGCCGGGCGTCATAGAACCCCGGTACCGCCTCCAGGAAGTGATGATGGGAACCGTGCGCGCCGCCACCGCCGATGCCGACCTCATCCTGCATCTGGTGGATGTGCGCTACCCGGACGACGCCGTGCCCGTGCGCGACACCCTGCTGAACGCCGGAAAAGCCGTCATCCTCGGCCTGAACAAGACGGATGCCGCCGAACCCGACACCATCGCCCGGGCCGAAACCCGGCTCACCGATGGCGCCCGCTATGCCGCCGTCCACCGCCTGTCGGCCCGCACCGGCGAGGGTGTGCCCGAACTGCTGGCCCTGCTCAAAACCCGCCTGCTGCCCGGCCCGGCCTTCTACCCCAAAGACCAGCTCAGCGAACACCCCGAACGCTTCTTCGTGGCCGAACTGGTGCGCGAACAGATCTTCCTGCAGTATCAGGAAGAGATCCCCTACTCCTGCGCCGTCGAGATACTCGAGTACAAGGAAGGCGAAGACATAGACCACATCATGGCCGACATCATCGTGGCGCGCGACTCCCAGAAAGGCATCCTCATCGGGAAGAAAGGATCGGCCTTGAAAAAACTGGGAACCGCCGCCCGGGCCCAGATCGAAGCGTTCATCGACAAACGGGTACACCTGCAACTGTTCGTAAAAGTGCGCGACAACTGGCGCGACAAAGACGCCCACCTGCGCGGGTTCGGGTATATGGAATAGATGGCCTTGCATCGCATTTTCACCACCCGTATCATTAGCCCCATGTTCTCGAAACCCACCACATCCTGTACGATGCGTTGCCGATAGGCAGGGCATCCGGTGTGTTTCCGTAGCGGACCGCAAGCCCTCCTTCCTTGGAACGAGGGCTTTTTTGTTGGCGTTCTTTCACAATTCAGCTCTTATCCAGATGGACGGAGGGATCAGGCCCTGAGAAGTCCAAGCAACCGCCCGGAGCAGCCGCCCCGGGGCCAGGTGCTAAATCCTGCCGGCCGGGGTCGCACCCGGTCGGGCCGATGAGAGGAGGCCACGTCCCGCAAGGGGCCGCTTCCGACGTCGGATCCAGACGCGGAGGCGGCCCCTTTCCTGTTTCATGAAAAACACGTTCAACTCCTGGTACGACCAGAAAATGTATGCCACCCCCGAACTCGCGGACGAAACCGACCGCGTGGAGGGGTTCCTGGGTGGTCTGAAGACCATCGCCATCGTCGGCATCTCCAAAAACGAGCAGAAAGACAGTCATTTCGTGGGTCGCTATCTGAAGAATGCGGGTTACCGCATCTTTCCGGTCAACCCGACGGCCACCGAGATCCTGGACCAACCCTGCTACCCCGACCTGGCTTCCATTCCGGAACCGGTAGATGCGGTGGACATCTTCCGCCGGCCGGAAGACATACCGGCCACCGTGCGCGAAGCCATGGCCCTCGACCCACGGCCCAAAGTGATCTGGTGCCAGTTGGGTACCGGCGACCACCCCGAGCTGAAGGCCGAGTTGGAAGCGGCGGGGGTCATTTTCATCCAGAACCGATGTATGAAGGTGGATCACCAGTTCCTGATCCGCCCGAAAACCGAATCCGAATCGAAAAAAGAATCATCAGAAAACCAATAGGGATACACCACATGCCACGTCCACGCCAGTACCATTTCGAAACCCTTCAACTGCATGCGGGCCAAACGCCCGACCCGGCCACCAATTCGCGGGCGGTGCCCATCTATCAGACCAGTTCCTACGTGTTCGACAGCACGGAGCATGCGGCCACCCTGTTCGCCCTCAAGGAATTCGGGAACATCTACACCCGCATCATGAACCCCACCACCGACGTGTTCGAGAAGCGGGTTGCCGCCCTCGAAGGCGGTGTGGCGGCCGTGGCCACCTCCTCCGGGCAGGCCGCGCAGTTCCTGGCCATCACCACCATCGCCCAGCAAGGCGACAACATCGTGGCTTCGAGCAATCTGTATGGGGGCACCTACAACCAATTCAAGGTGGCGCTGCCCCGGTTGGGCATCGGCGTGAAATTCGTGAGCGAAGATGCCATTTCCGCATACGAAGCCGCCATCGACGAGCACACCAAGGCCTTGTATGTGGAAGCCATCGGCAACCCGCGCAACAGCATACCCGATTACGAGGGGTTGTCGGCATTGGCCAAAAAACACGGCATTCCGCTCATCGTGGACAACACCTTCGGGGCGGGGGGCGCCATCGCCCGGCCCATCAGCCACGGGGCCGACATCGTGGTCGAATCGGCCACCAAATGGATCGGCGGGCACGGCACCTCCATCGGAGGCGTTGTGGTGGATGCGGGCACCTTCAACTGGGGCAACGGCAAGTTCCCCCTGTTCACCAACCCGTCGCCGGGTTACCACGGGCTGAACTTCTGGGAAGTGTTCGGTTCGGGCGGCCCCTTCGGCAACATCGCCTTCGCCATCCGCGCGCGGGTGGAAGGCCTGCGCGATTTCGGCCAGTCCATTTCCCCGTTCAACAGCTTCCTGCTGCTTCAGGGATTGGAGACCTTGAGTCTGAGGGTGGAACGGCACACCGAGAACGCCCATAAGCTGGCCCAGTGGTTGCAGGCCCAGGCCGATGTGAGCTGGGTGAACTACGCCGGCCTGCCCGAGCACCCGCACCACGAACGTGCCAAAAAGTACCTGGAGCCGGGACGTTTCGGGGCCGTGCTCACCTTCGGCATCAAAGGGGGGTTGGAAGCCGGCAAGAAATTCATCGAAGGGCTGCAATTGGCCAGCCATCTGGCCAACGTGGGCGATGCGAAAACCCTGGTGATCCACCCGGCCAGCACTACCCACCAGCAGTTGGATGCGGCCGAGCAGACGGCTTCGGGTGTCACGGCCGACCTGATCCGCGTGTCGGTGGGCTTGGAGCATATCGACGACATCATCTTCGATTTCCAGGAAGCCTTCGCCAAAGCGCGCGCGTGAACCAAGGCATCCGGAAACTGACCCATCCGCATCCGTTCACCACGGAGAGCGGCTTCACGTTTCCCCATCTCGACATCGCCTACAAGACCTGGGGGCGGCCGAATGCGGCCGGCGACAACGCCGTGCTCATCTGCCATGCCCTCACGGGACATGCGGCGGCCGACGAGTGGTTTCCGGGCCTGTTCGGCCCGGACGGCATCCTGAATCCCGAGCGCCAGTTCATCATCTGTTCGAACGTGTTGGGGAGCTGTTACGGCAGCACCGGTCCCGGGTCGATCGACCCACGGACCGGTGCCCCGTACGGCGCGGCGTTTCCCATCGTCACCATCCGCGACATGGTGGCCGTGCAGCGCATCCTGCTGGATGCGTTGGGGGTTACCGGCATCGAGCTGGCCTTGGGCGGAAGCATGGGCGGCATGCAGGTACTCGAGTGGGCCGTGATGGACACAAGGGTGCGGGCCATGTACCTCATGGCCACCACGGCCGCGCATTCGGCCTGGGCCATCGGCATCAACGAGGCGCAGCGCCAGGCCATCTATGCCGATCCGCATTGGAACGGCGGCGACATCCGCCCGGGGCATCCGCCCCGGGCGGGCCTGTCGGCCGCCCGGCAGATGGCCATGCTCACCTACCGCTCGGCGCCGGCTTTCGAGCGGCGGTTCGGTCGCCACATGCAGGGTTCCGCCACCGACTGGTTCCAGGTTCAATCCTACCTGAATTACCAGGGGCACAAACTGGTGGACCGCATGGACGCCCTCGCCTACGTGCGCCTCACCCAAGCCATGGACAGCCACGACCTGGCCCGCGGCCGCGGCACCCTGGAACAGGTATTGGCGGCCATACGCATCCCCACCCTGGTGCTCGGCATCCGCAGCGACCTGTTGTACCCGACCACCGAACAGATCCATTTGGCCACCCACCTGGGTGCCGCCACCTACGCCGAGCTCGACTCGGACGAAGGGCACGACGCATTCCTCATCGAATTCCCAAAAATGGCCGCCGCATGGCGGAATTTCCAGCATTGAAACTGCACATCCTCAAATTCGGCGGCAGCTCCGTCGCCACCCCCGACCGCATCCGCAACTCCGTTTCCATCGTGCGGGGGCGCCTTCAACAGGTCAAAGTCGCCGTGGTCGTATCGGCCCTGGGCGGTGTGACCGACGAGATCCTGGCCATCCTGGACCTGGCCTGCGGCAGCGATCCCCGTTTCGAAGCGCGGTTGCAGCACCTGCGCAAACGCCACCACGACTCGGCCGCGGCCCTTACCGACGGCACCGGTGTGGAGGAGCTGCGACTGGCCCTGGACGAGCTGTTCGAAGAACTGGGTGCCTTGCTGCACCGCGTGCGCGAGGCTTCCCACATTTCGGCCGCCCAGCGCGACCACGCCCTGTCGTTCGGTGAACGGCTCTCCTGCCGCATCTTCGCGGCGGCCTTGCGGGCGGGCGGCATACCGGCCAAATCCTACGAATCGCATCATTTCGTGCGGACCAACAACCGGTTTGGCGATGCCGACGTGGACAACACCATCACCAACGAATTGGTGCGCAAGCTGTTGGGTCCGGTGAACGGCACCGTGCCCGTCATCACCGGATTCATCGGCGCCACCGCCGAGAACGAGATCACCACCTTGGGTCGGTCGGGCAGCGACTATACCGCAGGGCTCATGGGCGAAGCGCTCGAGGCCGACGTGGTCGAAATCTGGACCGATGTGAACGGCGTGCTCACGGCCGACCCCAACATCGCCGACACGGCCGTCACCATACCGCGCCTGCACTATGCCGAAATCGCCGAAATGGCCCATTTCGGCACCAAAGTGCTACATCCGCGCACGGTATTGCCGCTCGAAGAGCTCAACATTCCCATCCTCATCAAGAACTCCTTCGAGCCGGAGAACGAGGGCACGCTCATCACCCGCGAATTCAGCCGCACCGACGGCATGCTCAAATCGGTTTCCCTCAAGAAAGACATCGTCCTGTTCGGGTTGAAATCCAAGGGATTGGACCGCATAACGGGGTTGCTTCCGCGGGCACTCAACGCATTGGAGGAAGCGGGCATCCCCGTACTGTTCAACTCGGCGGCCTCGGCCGATTTCGGCATCACCTTCGCCGTGCCCGACCGTGCCGGCGACCCGGCACGCCACGCCCTGTATCGGGCTTTCGAACCGGAATACCGCAAGGGGCTCATCGACGACCCCATCGTGCTGGACCAGGTGTCCCTGGTTACGGTGATCGGCGAGCGCCTCATCCACGACCTGGGGTTGAGCGGCGCCGTGTTGTCGGTGCTGGGCGAAAACCGTATCGCGCCGTTGGCCGTGGCCAAGGGGGTTTCGAACCGGCACCTGAGTCTGGTATTGAAGAATGAGGAAGCCCGCACGGCCGTCATCCTGCTCAACGACCATTTCTGCGTGCATGCCCAGCGGGTGCGGGTGTTCCTGGCCGGCACGGGCACCATCGGTGCCGAAATCCTGAACCAGTTGGACCGGTTGAAAACCACCGAATACGACCTGAGCGTGGTGGGTTTGTGCGACAGCCGCCGCATGGTCTGGAACCCGGCCGGCATGGCGCCCGGGCAGGCCCTGGCGCTGTTGGAAACCGGCGACGTGACCGATTGGACCGCCATCGTGGACAAGTTGGAATCGGAATATGCCTACCGCACCGTATTCGTGGATGCGTCCGGTTCCCTGGAGGCCGCCAAGCACTACGCCCGCCTGCTCAAAGCCGGAATCCACATCGCCACACCCAGCAAACGGGCCAACACCCTGGACCAGGCCTACTTCGACCTGCTCATGAGCTATACGGTTGGTCAACCTACCCACTATCTCTACGAAGCCACCGTGGGTGCCGGGTTGCCCGTGCTGCAAACCCTGAAAGACCTGATCCGGGGCGGCGACGTGGTGCGCGAAGTGAACGGCGTGGTTTCGGGCACCATGACCTACCTGTTCGACCGGCTCCAACAAGGAGCGGCCTTCGGCGAGACCGTACGCCAGGCCCGTCAATTGGGCTATGCCGAACCCGACCCCCGCGACGACCTCTCCGGGGAGGACGTGGCCCGCAAGTTCATCATCCTGGCCCGCACCGCCGGGTTCCGGGTGGAACGCGCCGAAGTGGAGGTGGAGGATCTGACGCCGCCCGAACTGCGCCAGGTAAGCACCGAAGAGTTCCTGGCCCGGATTGATGAAGCCGACGGCTATTGGGCCGGGCGGGTGCGCCAAGCCGCCGAAACGGGACAGGTACTGCGGTATGTGGGCACCCTGGCCGGCGGGAAGATCCGCATCGGGGTGAAAGCCGTGCCGGCCGGCTCGCCGCTGGGTGGGCTCAAAGGCACCGACAACCTGATCGCCATCGCGACCGACCGCTACACGGTGAGTCCGTTGACCATACAGGGACCCGGAGCGGGTAAGGAAGTGACCGCCGCCGGTGTGATCGCCGACCTGCAGAAAATCGCGATACGGATCGTCAGGTGATGGTTACCGCCACGGCACTGTAGTTGTCGTGGCGGCCGTCCACCCGGTATTGGATGCGCTCGCACAGGAGTTGCAACCACTCGCCGGAATGGTCGCTTTTGGCGGCATC
>JANJTJ010000008.1 GCA_024711145.1 Balneolales bacterium | reverse complement strand
ATATCCCGATTCAGGATTTTCAATGCCAAGGCATAACTGATCTTGTTCAGGGCTCTGGCCGAGTTCCAGACCGACAGATCATCCAGTTTGTATGCTTTCATAGACAGACTCCGCATCATGTGGGTGTCTGCTATAAAGGCGAACTTCTGCGCTACCTGACACAACGTTCGTTCCTAATTCCGCACCGTCCCACCGTCCCACCGTCCCACAGTCCCACAGTCCCAAAGACCCATCGTCCCATAGACCCATAGTCCCATAGTCCCAAAGACCCATAGTCCCAAAGTCCCAAAGACCCAACGTCACAACCTCCCGATAACCGCCTCGGCGAAGGAGCTGGTGCTGCCCTTTCCGCCCAGGTCGCCGGTGCGGAGATTGGGGTCGGCCAGCACGGCTTCGGTGGCTGAGCGGATGCGCGAGGCCCGTTCGGTGTCGCCGATATGGTCGAGCAGCATGAGGGCGCTGAAAAGCAATGCCGTCGGGTTGGCTTTGTTCTGGCCGGCGATGTCGGGGGCGGACCCGTGTACGGCTTCGAACATGGCGCAATAGTACCCGATGTTGGCCGATCCGGTGAGCCCCAGGCCGCCCACCAGGCCGGAGGCCAGGTCGCTGAGGATGTCGCCGAAGAGGTTGGTGGTTACCACCACATCGAACTGGCTGGGTTTGATGACCATCTGCATGGCCATGTTGTCCACGATGATGTCGCGGAATGCGATGTCGCGGTAGCGTTCGGCCACTTCGCGCCCGATCTGCAGGAAGAGGCCGCTGGTGAGTTTGAGGATGTTGGCCTTGTGTACCAGGTGCACCGTTTTCCGCCCCGATTTGCGGGCGAATTCGAAGGCGGCGGTGATGATGCGTTCGCTGGCCTCGCGGGTGACTACCGCCGTGCTTTCGGCGTGGTTGTGGTCCACATCGATCCATTTCTCATGCCCGATGTACAACCCTTGGGTGTTCTCGCGGAACAGCACCAGGTCCACGTCGCGGAACGGGGTGGCGATGCCGGCCAGGGTCTTGGCCGGCCGGATGTTGCTATACAGGTTGTAGCGCTGACGCAGGCTCACGTTGATGGAGCGGAAGCCACCGCCCACGGGCGTTTCGAGCGGACCCTTGAGCACCAGCCGGTATTGGTCGATGAGCTGGATGGTTTCTTCGGGAAGCGGGTTGCCGGTGGCCTGGAAGGCACCCATGCCGGCCAGGGCATGGTGGTAGCGGAGGGGGGCGCCGGCGGCGTCGAGAATGCGGACGACCGCATCGGTGATTTCCGGGCCGATTCCGTCTCCGGGGATCAGAACTACGTCGTGTATCATGCCGGAAGGTACTATTTTACCCCATGGAAACCGCCTCCGGACTCTTGTTGGACGTGCATACGCGTCGTCGTCGCCCTGTTGAAATTTCGATTGAAAACGGCCGCATCGCCTCCATCCGCGACCGTGCCGATGCCCCCGCCGGCAGGGTCATCCTGCCGGGATTCGTGGATGCCCACATCCATATCGAAAGTTCCATGCTTACCCCCTCCGCCTTCGCGCGGATCGCCGTGCGGCATGGCACCGTGGCCACCGTGAGCGACCCGCACGAGATCGCCAACGTGTGCGGCGCCGAAGGGGTGCGGTGGATGGTGGCCGACGGCAAACGCACCCCCTTCAAGTACCATTTCGGGGTACCCAGCTGCGTGCCGGCCACCGCCTTCGAAACCGCCGGCGCCGTGCTCGATGTGGCCGCCACCGAAGCCTTGCTCGACGACCCCGACCTGGGCTACCTCGCCGAAATGATGAACTGGCCCGGCGTGCTGCACGGCGACCCGGAGGTGCTGGCCAAGATCGCCGCCGCCCACCGCCGGGGCAAGCCCGTGGACGGCCACGCCCCCGGCCTCATGGGCGATGCCGCCCGGGCCTATGCGGCGGCCGGCATCGGCACCGACCACGAATGCTTCAGCCTGCCCGAAGCCTTGGGCAAGATCGACGCCGGCATGCGCATCATCATCCGCGAGGGCAGTGCCGCCCGCAATTTCGAGGCCCTGCATCCGCTGTTCGCCACCCATCCCGACCGCATCATGTTCGGTAGCGACGACAAGCATCCCGACGACCTGCTCCTCGGCCACATCGACCGTCTGGTGGTGCGGGCGCTTTCCCACGGGTACCATCTCTTCGACGTGCTCCATGCCGCCTGCGTGGCTCCCGTGGAGCACTACCGTATGCGGGTGGGCCTGCTGCGAGAGGGCGACCCGGCCGATTTCATCGTGGTCGATTCGGAAAGCACCTTCCGTGTGATGGAGACCTGGATCGATGGAGTACCGGTTTTTGCGGATGGGAAGGTGCGATGGCAGGAAACGAACTCGGATCCCATCAACCGGTTCCGACCTCGCACGATGCGCCCGACCGATTTCGGAAACGTACCCACGGATGTGGTACCGGTGATCGTGGCTTATGACGGGGAAATCGTGACCGGTCGCACCCATGCCTTGCCCGGGGTGGACGAAGACGTGCTGAAACTGGTGGTCGTGAACCGCTACGACGCCGCGGCCCCGCCGGCCGTGGCGTGGATCCGCGGGTTCGGCCTGCGCGAAGGGGCCATCGCTTCCAGCGTGGCCCACGATTCGCACAACGTGGTGGCCGTCGGGGCCGACGATGAGGCCTTGGCCGCCGCCATCAACCTGGTCATGGATGCCCACGGCGGGGTGGCGGCGGCCGGGCCCGCCGGAGCGGTGGTGTTGCCGCTACCCGTAGCCGGCCTCATGAGCCCCCGCTCCGGCGAAGACGTGGGAGCGGCCTACCAGGAGCTGGACCGCCTGGCCAAACGCATGGGGGCCGCTCCCGCGGCCCCGTTCATGCTGCTCTCGTTCATGTCTCTCTTGGTCATTCCCAGTCTCAAACTCAGCGACCGGGGGTTGTTCGACGGCGATACCTTCGGGTTTATCTGAGGCTGTTCCAGAGGGCGGTAGCGCCGGTCTCCACATGCTTGGCGTCCACCGCATCGAGTGCGGTTTGCAAGCCGAGCACCAGAGCGTCTTTTTGCAAGATGCGGTTGAGTGCGGCCAGGTCTTTGAACTCTTCCCGGCTGAAGGGAACTCCGGCCCCATACACCTGCACCGAGAACCATTCGGTGATGGTGCGGCTGCCGCTCTGGTTGGGGCCGTCCACGGCGAAGCGCAACACCGGGTTGAGGATGATCTTGCCTTCGTCGTTGGCACCCACTTGCAGCTCCAGGGTCATGGAGATGAGGGCGTCGGCACCGATGCCGTCCACCAGGCGGGCTATGGGCATGTTGTCGGCTACCATGGCCGTGGTGGCCGAACCGGTGATCTCGCCCAAGGTGGCCGGTTTCAGCCGTTGGGTGTTCCGGTAGTTCTTCCGGATGAGCTCGTCCGTGTTGGTCTCCTGGTTTACGAACAATTCGGCATAGGCCGGGTGCGCCGTCACACGGTCCACATCCACCATGGTGATGCCGTAGCGGCGCTGCAGCAGGGAGCGCACATCCCCATAGAAGCTGTCCATGAAGGCGTTCCAATACTGGTCGTCCAACTGCGGGAAGATGAACTCCCGGGTGACCGTGGTGGTGGTGATGGTGCCGGCCAAGGTGTTGGTGCTGGTACTGGTGTTCACCTCTTTCTTGTAGATGACCCCGTTGATGTTGAAACTGCCCAGGGCCGCCTGGCGCAGACCGCTGCCCAGGGGGCGGCTGTAGTAGCCGTTAACCCCTTGGCCACGGATGCCGAACTTGCCGCTGGGGGCTGGCGATTCGGCCTCGATTTTCCAATAAGCCACCCCGGCCGGTTCCCCGCTCACGGTTACCGGATGCGTATCGGTGGCGGTTCCGATGGTCTTGAAATAGGGGAACGGAGCCAGGTTGCCCACGGGCGACTCCTCCACCAGGTCCACTTTCAGGTGGTTGGCACCGGCCACATATTTCACCAAATCACCGCCGCTGGGGCTGCCCCCGTTGAAATGTTTATGACGGAAGGCGTCGGGCGGAATGGTGATGGTGCGCGCCAGCCGGGTGGTGTAGAAGATGCCGAACCCGCTGGCGTTCATGGGGGCTTTGGCCACCAACGACACGGTCACGGTTTTGCCGGTGGCCGAGGCCGGGAAGTCCAGCTCGATGGTGAGCGGCCGGGTCAGGTCGATCGGCGCGCCTTCGGCGGTCTGCCCGTTCACCTTGGTGATGCGGATGGGGGAAGGCGCCTTCAGCATGAATTCGGCGGTCTGGCCGCTGGTCGATGTCACAACCACGCGCTTGTCGCTCAGGTCTTCGGGGTCGTACCGCACCACATAGATGCCGCCGGTGACCGAGCGGGCGGTGTCTCCGTTCACGGTGACCACGCCGTCCAGGGCATACACGCCGATGCCTTCGTTCTTCACGAACTGCAGGCCCACCATATTGCTGCCGGTGGTCAGATAGTCCTTGCCGCCGGACCCCATGGTCACGCCGGTCTCTTCTCCATAGATGTTCAGGTTGTACAACCCGATCACGGCCATCTTGGAGAGGTCTTTCTCCTTGGTGGTCATGGCTTTGAGGGCGAGTTCGCCCAACATGGTGCAGGAGGTGCCGAACACGAGGGTCGCGGCAAGCAGGAGGAGGAGCTTTTTCATGCCGCAACCTACCCAGCTTGCGGGTCGCCCGGAATCCGCCGAACGGAGTAAATCAGCGAACCAGGCGCCGTTCCAAGGCGGCCCGGGTGGCCTCGGCCCGGCTGCTCACATGCAGTTTCCGGTAGATGTTGGCGATATGGGTTTTCACCGTGAGCGGACTCAGAAACAGGGCCGTGCCGATGTCCTGGTTCGATTTGCCGGCGGCCAGCTGGTTCAGGATATCCAGCTCGCGGTCGGTGAGTCCGCTGTCGTCGGGGCGGGTGGGTTCGGGCGCCGTTCCCCTGCGCATGAGGGCCAACACCTGGCGGGCCACCACGGCCGACATGGGCGCACCACCGGCATGCAGTTCGCGCAAGGCCTGGGCGATGGCATCGGCCGGTTCATCCTTCAGCAGATACCCGCTGGCCCCGGCACGGATCGAATCGAAAATGCGCTCGTCGTCTTCGAAGATGGTGAAGATGAGCACCTGGATGTCGGGATGCGCCGCTTTGAGACGGCGGGTGGTTTCGATGCCGCTCCACCCCGGCAGTTCGATGTCCATGAGCACCACGTGCGGCCGTTTGGCGGGGTCTGCGGCTTCGAGTCGGTCCAGGAACTGCTCCCCGCTGCCGGCCGAGACGGTAAGCTGCAGGTCGGCCATGAAGGCGAAATGCTCCGCCACGCGTTTGCGCAAGGGGGCCTGGTCTTCGACGATACCGACACGGATGACTGACATGCGGGTAGATACGGAACCGGATGGGGGCATGGGCATACTCCGTTCGGCGGAAATCAAGGTAGCGGGATCTGGATGCGCACCGTGGTTCCGGGCCCGATGCGCCACTCGATGCGGCCGCCGAGTTCGGACGCCCGCCGGCGCATGTTATCGGTACCCGAGCCGTCGTGGTCGGGCGGTGGCGGGCGGAAGGTGCCGTCGTCGCGGACTTCCACCTTCAGTTCGCGGCCGTCGGCTTCCACCAGGATGTCGATGCGGGTGGCTCCGGCGTGTTTCAGGGTGTTCTGTACCGCCTCCTGTACCATGCGGAAGCCGTTGAGGGTGACTTGGGGCGGAAGGGGACGGGGATCGTGCAGGCGCGATTCCACCACGATTTCCAGACCCGAGGCCGAACGGATGCCGGCCAGATGCTTTTCCAGATAGGCCACAAAGGCCTCCGGCGTGGGATCGGCGGTTTTCAGGGTCCAGATGGTGTCGCGCAGTTGACCCAGGGTGTGCTGGGCCGACTCCCGGATGCTGCCCAGGATGCCCTCGGCCGCCTCGGGCCGGCGCCGGGCCAGGTCCACTCCCGACAGGATGGTGACCAATTGCGCGCCCACGTGGTCGTGCAGGTCCCGGCTGATGCGGTCGCGC
>JANJTJ010000036.1 GCA_024711145.1 Balneolales bacterium | reverse complement strand
GAAATAAATGTCAATTTCTGATCGTGTAGAGTTAATCCACCTACTGGTTTGTTAGGTTTACTAACAGAGTATAAATAATCTCCAGATTCCAAGTCGTATATATCGATATAGGATTTATCGCCACTTTGTGTGTTATTAATGCCATGTACAAATACATAATCATCAGATATAACAGTTGAGAGAGCATAATACTGAGCTGCACTACTATAGCCCAATCTTACTTGATCGCCCGTTGTAGAATTCGCATAATTCAAATCTGTCTCATAGTTTTCAATTGCCGCCCTTAAGTATATTAAGTCACCATTTATATTTACTCGAAATAGCATGGGCTCGGAATATCCTGCAAAAACTACTGTCTCATTATTTGTGGCAATAAAACCTTCATACTTCAATGGAGCAACTTCATTAAACCCTTTAAAAACAGTCGACATTAATCCAGTATTTAGGTTGATTTGAGAGATAAAATGATCAGAATTTGGCGACACTATTATTAAAGTTGAGTCGTTGATAAAATTTAGTCGATGTGGACGAATGTCTAACAGATGTTCTGCCACCACTTCCGATGTTGATCGGTCGAATATTGCTACTTTGAACAAGCTTTCATCAAATATTGCTATTCGACTTTGATGTACATCTAAACCGTTAATTTTTGTAAACTGCCCAGGACCTCTACCTATCCCTTTGCCATAAGTTGCAATCAAATCACCCGTACTGAGTCGGTATTGAAATACTTTCCCGAGAACAAAGTTTGATATGAACAGAAAATCACCGTCAATTTCATAATTTTGAGTTGTAAAAATAGTTTCGTCTAGATTCTTGAATCTGACACTGTCATACTTGACATCTATGATCGTACGTGTTGAGACAACTTGTGCATTTCTTGAATCTATTTCATTCCCTGTTTTCGCACATGAAATAAATACTATTATTACGATAGAAAGGTAGGATAACTTCATTTTGATACCCAGATTTACTGACATTCGTTTAATTTATATATGTGTGTTAGGGCTAATATAGAAATTACCACCCCAACACACGATTTAATTATTAATACCAATGAGACTTATAACATTGCGTTGCTGCACCAGTATTTATTTTTAGTAATTGGTGCTCAAGCCTGTAGTTGATATCTAGGTAACGCAATGTCTACCAACGGATTATGGCTACGCAATTCTGCCCAAGTGTAACCCCTCCCGAAAGTTGGCAGTTGTAAACCGGGTTCTCAGCCCTGGTTTGCACCATGAAGAAATCCCGATTCACGGAAACCCAGATCGTCACCGTCCTGCAGAAGGCCGAGCAAGGTCACAAGATCGGCGACCTGTGCCGGGAGAACGGGGTGACCCTGGCCTTCATCCAGCCCGGCAAACCCACCCAGAACGCCTTCATCGAACGCTTCAACCGGACCTTCCGGACCGAAGTGCTCAACGCCTACGTATTCCGTACCATCCGGGAAGTGCGCGAGCACGCCGACGCATTCCTACTGGATTACAACCACCACCGGCCCCACGAGGGGCTGGGCAACCGCACTCCGAACGACCTCAATCACCCAACCATCCCCCAGTTTACAACTGACTGATTTATAGGGGAGGTTACACCGACCGGAGGCATCTCCGCCGGATCAACTTGCGGACCCACCGCAAGTTGAAGACCCGTCCCCCGCATATTGCGGAATATGTTCCGCATTTCGCATGGATTTTGCGGATTACACCCTCTGTCCTCTGTCCTCTGTCCTCTGTCCATCCCCCCGTATCTTCCCCCCATGGCAACGCATCCCATCCTCTATACCTATACCGACGAGGCCCCTTTCCTGGCCACGTTCTCCTTCCTGCCGATCGTGCAGGCCTACGCCCGCGCCGCCGGCATTCCGGTCGAGACCCGCGACATCTCCCTGGCCGGGCGCATCCTCTCCCAGTTTCCCGAGTTCCTGAAACCGGAACAGCGCATCGCCGACGACCTGGCCGCCTTGGGCGCGCTCACGCTGCGTCCGGAGGCGAACATCATCAAACTGCCGAACATCTCGGCGTCCATACCCCAGCTGAAGGCGGCCATCCGCGAGCTGCAGGCCCAGGGATACGCCCTGCCCGACTACCCTGAGCATCCCGCCACGGAGGCCGAACGCGACATCCGCGCCCGCTATGCCAAGGTGCTGGGTTCGGCCGTGAACCCGGTGCTGCGCGAGGGCAATTCCGACCGCCGCGCCCCCCGCGCCGTGAAGCAGTATGCCAAGGCGCATCCCCACCGCATGGGGAAATGGTCGCCCGACTCGCAATCGCATGTGGCGCATATGTCCGAGGGCGATTTCTACGGTAGCGAGCGCTCCCTCACGCTGGCCGCCCCCACCGAGGTGCGCATCGAGCAGGTGGCCGCCGACGGTACCGTCACCGTGCTGAAACCCGCCTTCAAGCTGCAGGCCGGCGAGGTGATCGATACGTCCGTGATGCGTCTGGCCGCCCTGAAGCGGTTCCTGGCCGAGCAGATCGCCGATGCGAAAGCCCGGGGCGTGCTGTTCAGCGTGCATCTGAAAGCCACCATGATGAAGGTTTCGGACCCCATCCTGTTCGGTGCGGCCGTTGAAGTCTTCTTCGCCGACGTCTTCCGCACCTACGCCGCCGAGTTCGCCGCCCTGGGCGTGGACCCCAACATGGGTCTGGGCGACCTGCATGCCAAGATCGCCGGGCATCCGAAACAGGCCGAGATCGAAGCCGCCTTGGAGAACGCCCTGGCGGAGGGTCCGGCCCTGGCCATGGTGAATTCCGACAAGGGCATCACCAACCTGCACGTCCCCAGCGACGTGATCATCGACGCCTCCATGCCGGCCATGATCCGCACCTCGGGCCGCATGTGGAACGCCGACGGCCGAGAGCAGGACACCAAGGCCGTGATCCCCGACCGCAGCTACGCCGGCGTGTACGCGGCCACCATCGATTTCTGCAAACGCCACGGCGCCTTCGATCCCGCCACCATGGGCAGCGTGCCCAACGTGGGACTCATGGCCCAGAAAGCCGAGGAATACGGCTCGCACGACAAGACCTTCCAGGCCTCCGCCCCCGGCGAGATCCGCGTGGTGGACGCCTCCGGAGCCGTACTCATGAGCCAGCCCGTGGAGGCCGGCGACATCTTCCGCATGTGCCAGACCAAGGACGCCCCCATCCGCGATTGGGTGAAACTGGCCGTGAACCGCGCCCGCCTCAGCGCCACCCCCGCCGTGTTCTGGCTGGATGAGGCCCGCGCCCACGACCGCGAACTCATCGCCAAGGTGCGCACCTATCTGAAAGACCACGACACCACGGGTCTGGACATCCGCATCCTCTCCCCCGTCGAGGCCACCACCTTAACCCTCGAGCGGGCCAAAGCCGGCCAGGACACCATCTCCGTGACCGGCAACGTGTTGCGCGACTACCTCACCGACCTCTTCCCCATCCTGGAACTGGGTACCTCGGCCAAGATGTTGAGCATCGTACCCCTGATGAACGGCGGCGGCCTGTTCGAGACCGGCGCCGGCGGGTCGGCTCCCAAGCACGTGCAGCAATTCCAGGAAGAGGGCTACCTGAGGTGGGATTCGCTCGGCGAGTTCCTGGCCCTGGCCGTCAGTTTCGAGCACCTGGCGCAGACCTCGGGCAACGCCCGCGCCCAGGTGCTGGCCGACACCCTTGATGCCGCCACCGCCAGCTTCCTCGAGCAGGACAAATCGCCCGCTCGGGCCGTGGGCGGCCTCGACAACCGGGGTTCGCATGCCTGGCTGGCGCGGTTCTGGGCCGAGGAATTGGCCCGTCAGGAGCGCGACGCCGAGCTGAAGGCCCGGTTCACGCCCGTGGCCGAAGCTTTCGTGCGGCACATGGACACCATCGAGGCCGAGCTCATCGCCGCCCAGGGCAAGCCGGTGGACATCGGCGGCTACTACCACCCCGATGCGGCGAAACTGTCGGCGGCCATGCGTCCCAGCGCCACCCTGAACGGGATCGTGGACGGGATCTGATCCATGTCGCGGGCCATAGTCTGGGTCGTACTCCTCGTGCTGAGCGGGGAGTCCGCCCAGGCCCAATTCCTATCCCATATCGAACTCGGAGGGGGGCTTCGTAACGAACGCATCACCTCCTGGCCGCATCACGAGTACCACCTGACCGGTCCCCATCCCACCCTTTCGGCAACCACCCCGTTCCATTGGGGAGACCTGAACCTGGAAGTCGGATTCGCAGACTTGCAACGGAACCGGGATACGGGTCTGGATATTCATCGCATCCGGATGACGTTGCTCTGGAAAACCGGGATCCGACTCCGGAAGAGCCTGGCCATCCGTCCCATGATCGGGTTCGGGTTCGACCGGTACTCCCATCCGGAAGCGACGTTCAACCCGTCCGAAATCGAAAACCTGATTGCGGGCGGTATCGCGGTGGAGCAGGAGATCGGGCGATGGTTGCTGTCGGTAGATTCGAAATGGGTACGGGTATGGTCGTATCGCAATCTGGACACCCACTCGGTAGGCATCGCCATCCGGTATCGGCTGGCCGTCCCGGAATCATGGCGGCATGTGGTCCGGTAAGGCGGTTATCGTCATTGCGGTATGCATGGCCCTTCCGGTGGAAGTGGTTGGACAACGCCGGGTGATCAAACCGGAGCATTCCGCCGCGTTTCATGCGTTTTCCATCAGCGAATGGATCGGTCAGGTATCCGGTTGGGGGTGGATTTCCCGGGATCGTATCCACGGAGTGTTGAACAGCGACGGATCGGACCCTGGACTGGATCGCGGACCCCTGGTATTTGTCCGGGGTATCCGGTGGTACACCGATTGGAATGGAAACGCCCTGTTCCGGATGCCCAATTGGGAGGTATCCGATTTGGATTCGGTCGTTCTATATGAACCGGGATCCATCGTATCCGGATTCGCAGCACCGGATGGAGCCATCGATCTGTATCCGAAAACCACTCCCCGTTGGGCTGTATCGGTATCGGAATCCAACCCGTCGAAGGATCCGGGTACCCTGCTGGCCACCCCGCATTCCTCTCCCAATGTGGAACGGGTCGGTGACCGGGAGAGCTTTGTGATTCCGCTCCGGCTGGCGAGCTACACCGCCATCACCCGAAGTGACCATATCCTTCAGAATTACCTGTCCACCTTGGACGTGAGGGGTCGTCCCTTCGATGACATGGTGATCCGGACCACAGACCCGAACCGGCCGGATTTGTGGCCTTGGAATTTTCGACGGAGCATCACCCACATGGGCACCCGAACCAAGGACGACCGCCGCCTCGATGTGGTGATGGATGTGCATCGGTCCCGCGAATACTATTTGTGGGATGATGGGGTCGGCAGCGAGGTCGTCTTCCGAGACCAAGGTGGCCGAATCGGCCTCAGCAACCGACCGGTGTCCGGCCGGGGGTTGAGGTGGGCCATGGGTGGAGCCGGCACACGTTATCGACCGCTCATGGGTGTCCCCAGCCTGGCCCGCCGTACGGAATATCAGGTCTTTATGACGGTCGGATATGGCACGGACCGATGGGAAGCCGACCTGTTGATGGAGGGGAACCGGAGCGGCATCAGTCTGCGGTGGAGGCATCCGCGCAGCTGGGGCATGGCGGCCATGCTGAGCGAGCATACCCGGCTCACCCAACTCGTCATCCCTTATGGCAGGTGGCGGGCTACCGCATCAGTGGGATACACGGAATCATACCAGCACGGTCTCATGCGCAGGCTTCATATTCTGGCACCACATGGTTTCGGATTAGCCCACGTCCGTCATGGAATCGGAGCCTCGGAAACGGCCATGACACGGGCTTCCTGGCACGATGGGCGGACTTGGGGTCCGCATCGCATGGATGTGCAACTGGCGACCTCCTTGGGGCCCCACGTGGATCAGCGCTTCTCCCGTTTCGTTGCCCGGGCGGCTTGGCGTTGGCAGGCAACCGATACCTTCGGAATGGCGCTGGCTGGTGGATATCGGTCGGCCCGGCGGTTCGAGGACGCCCTATTCCCCCAGGTACCGGGCCATACCGATATCAGCATGAACCTGCATCACCGATTTTTCGGGGATCGGGCTTTGCTGGAGCTGACCATGCGGAACATGCTGGATCGGATGGATACCGACCACCCCGACGGGGTGATCCACCCCATGGCGATGGAATACCGGTTGCGGATCGTATTGCCCTGACCCTCAGAGCAACCCGAGCAGCGGCAACGCCCCCAGCACGGCACTCCAACAGAGCAGCCGTGCGGGGGTGATGCGGCCCAGACGGGGCAGGGCGGCGGCCCAGCAGGCCCAGAGCAGCGCGTAGAGCTGCCATTCGCCCAGGAGCCAGACGGCCTCGCGCATGCCGGGCCACAGGCCGATGATCCAGAGCATCCCCAATGCCATGCCGATGGCCGCGAACGGCAAGGAGCGGTCGGACGTGGTGGGATCCTCGGGCGGAGCCAGACGGTCGGCGGCCAGCAGAAGCACGGGCCATTTGGCCAGGATCATGGGCAGGAACCACCAGACCTGGGTTTCGGCCAGTTCGGAGGGGAACCAGTCATAGATGAAGCGCCATTCCACGGCCGAGTCGGTCCATTGCATGGGAATGGCGAAGAGTGCGGCCAGGAGCATCCACAGGCGCCAGGGCGTCCCGACGCCGGCGACCAGCCAGGCGGCCAGGAACAGGTCGAGCCACATCCAGTGGTAGAGGCTGAGTCGGAACTGGTGGGAAGCGAGCACCCATAAGGCGGCGGTGAGGAGCAGATGCGGGACGTGGGGGGCACGGCGGAAGCCCAGGGAGGCGGCGAGCAGTGCCAGGAAAAGGCCGGCATCGGTGAGGTGGGGTGGCAGGGGGATCAGGTTCTCCAACACGGCCAGTTGGTCGAGGGCCACCAGCACGCCGAGGCCCAGGCCGAGGAAGGCCTGGCCGCTCCGGCGCCCCAGTTGCCACCAGAGCCAGGCCTTGGCGGCCAGGCCGGCGGCATAGGCGAAGCCCACGGCGCCCCACCCGATGGGCATGCCGCTGCCCGTATTGGGCGCCAGGAGGAAATAGGCCGCCGTGGCCGCCGCGGCGGCGGCCACCCGGGGCGCCTGCCGGCGCCCCCAGGCGGCGGCGGCGAGCAGGAGCGGGAAGAGGGCTACGCCCACGGCCCCTACGGCCGGAGCCCCGGTGGCCAGGGCAACCGCCCCCCAGGCCGTAGGGGCCGGTGTGGCGGCGCCCCAGCGCCGCCACCACAGCGCCGCCGCCGCCAGCCATAGGCCGAAGGCCGCCAGATAGAGGCCGTACGCCCGCACCGGATGCGCGCGCTGTCCGGCCTCGGCCGGCGCATCCCTCAGTTCGGGACGATACCCCGCGGCCAGGGCCGCATCCAGGCGGTCGTACCGGTACCCGCTTCGGTGTACGGGCAAGCCCAACGCCGCGGCGAACAGATACCGCAGGTTGGATATGGGAAGCACGCCCATGTCGTGCCCCGACCGGAAGGCCGGACCCACCGCCACCACCACGCTGGGGATGTCCATGCCGGTCTTGTGCTCGCCGGTGGCGTTGTGCCCGTGGTCGCCGAACACCACCAGGTGGTCGCCGGGCGCCAATGCCCGCGCCGCCACCCCGATCAGCGAATCGGCCACGCGGTATTCGGTGGCATACTCGGCCGCAAAGATGCCATGTTGATGCGCCACCCAATCGGTGGATTCATAATGCCCCACCACCAGGTCGTACCGGCCGCCGGCGTACCAGGCCAGGGTGCTGTCGAACCCGCGCCGGTCCCGGGCATACATGTCTTCTCCGGGCAATGGCTCCGGATGCAGGTCATCATACACGTTCCCGAACTGCTTGAAATGCCCGTAATCCATGACGGCCGACCGACGGTTCCGGTCCCGCAGTTGGCTGAAGACGGATTCCACACCCAGGTCCGCATGGTGGAAGTTCTGCACCACGCTGAACAGGCTGGTGCGGGCGATGCCGGAAAAGGCGGCCCGGATGGCCGGCACCGAGAACCCTTCGTACACGGTCTCCAATTCGGCATGGGCACCCCGTCGCCGCAAGGCCTGCAGGTTGGGCATCAGGGTGGTGTCGAGCGCGGTTTCCAGCCTCAACCCGTCGAAGATGAGGGCCAGGGTGCGCCCGCGCAGGGTGTCGGTGCGGGTGGTCTGCTCGGCCCGACCCGCGGCTACGCCTTCCTCCACGGGGTCGGATGGCAGGTAGGTGTCCATGGCCCAGAGGGCGGCGAGCACCAGCACGATGGCGGATAGGATGCGCATCAGTCCGGATTCCACCAGACCCATTTGTGCCCCCAGGCACCCAGCACGGGTACCGTGTGCCGGAGGATGACCGCCGCCAGCCAGAGGGTGGCCAGGGCACCGCCGTAGTAGGGGGTCCAAGCCAGCACCCAGGACAGCTGGTCGGGCCGCCGTTCGATGCCGTCCACCAGGTGCCCGCGCATATGTCCGGCGATCACGGCGCAGCCGTAGCAGGCGGGCAACCAGGGCGCCCCGGCCCAGAGCGCCGAAGCGGCGGCCAGCACGACGATACCGGCGAAACCGCCCCAGGCCATTGTGGACACCGGCCGCAGGCGATGCAGCGTGATGCCTAAGGTGAGGAGGCCGCCCAGGCAACTGAGGGCCATGCCCCAGGGAATGAGCGGCGCCAGGGCCGCATGGGCCGGTTCCCAGGCCGAAACGGCCAGCAAGGCGATGACCAGGACCACCGATTCCAGCGCGCTGACGCGTTCGAAGACCATCCAGCCGGTGCGGAACTGCTGGTACGCCACGGCGGCATGCGCCAGGTAGTTGACGGCCAGGAAGGCGATGAGGAGTTCGTCGGAAACGGTGCCGTAGCTGCGGTACAGCAGCCAGGCCAGCATGCCGTTGTGGAAGGTATCCAGGTAGTGGTCGATGAATTCGCCCAGGGCCGAACCCGTGCCGGTGCGTTTGGCCTGGGAGCCGTCCCAATGGTCCAGGAAGAGGTAGGCCGCCAGGAAGGCGGCGGCCAGGCCGGGGTCGCGGGCGAACCAGACGGCCGCCCCGAAACAGAGGCTGCCCGCCAGGGTGAGGAGGTTGGCGGGGATGCCGCGGGGCACCAGCACCAGGGTGGGATCGAACACGCGGGCCCGCATCCACGGGCCCAGCAGGGAGCGGTCGTCGCAGCGGTAGTGGTAGGCGCGGGGTTGGCTCATCGGGCGAGCTGGCGGCGCAAACGCCGGATTTCGTCCTGCATGGCGGGGGATTTGGGCGCCGGATGGGCGGCCAGGCGGTCCAGCGCGAGGCGGGCCTGGCGCTGGTCGCCGGCGGCCACGGCCGCGCGGGCCGTCCAGAGCCAATCGTCGGGGTCGTTGCGCAGGCGGGCCGATTCTCCGAAATGGCGCACGGCCAGCGCATAGGTACCGGCGCCTTCCCCCTTCACCAGAACGGCCCGGGCGGCCGACGCATACCAGGGCAGCGAGGCCACCTCGAAATGCCAACGCCCCAGGATGTGGTGGGCGCGGGGATTGCGCGGGTCCAGGCGGACCGCCCGTTCGGCGTGGATGCGCACGCTGTCGCCCAGGGCGGCTTGGGTGAGCAGGCTGCTGCGGCCGATCCTGGCGCCGTAGGCCGTGGCCAGGATTTCCTGGGCCAGAGACAGCCCCGGATCGGCCGTGGCGGCCCGCCGGGCCCAGGCGAAGGCCGTGCCGAGGCGGCGGGCGCCCGCTTCGCCGCGGTCGGTCTCGCTCCACTCGATCCACCGGTTGGCCACGCGGGCCATGTACACGGCATCGGGGGTGCAGCCACGCATGCGGGTTTCCAGATGCCGGATTCCGGCTTCGTGCCCGCTCACGGCACGGATCTCGGCCGCCCGGTCCGGGTCGGCCGCATCGCAGGGGGGCAACGCCAGCAGCAGCAGCAAGACGATCCCCATCATCCCAGGAACAACTCCCGTTCTTCGGGCGTGGGCAGGCGGCAGGACTCCTTCCGGCCGAACCAGCGGTAGCGGTTGCGGGCCACCCAGTCGTACAGGGGGTCGCGCAGGAAGCGCGGAACCAGACGGAACACCCCCAGCAGCGGCCACGCACCTCCCAAATGCCGGGCGATGCGCAGGGCGGCCGAAGACTTGGTATGCATGCGGCCGGCTTCCCAGAGGATGAGGGTGTCGAGCACGGACGGATCCATCCCTTGCGATTCCATCATGCGGCGGCCGGCCTCCGACTGCAACGAGGCGTACCGGAACCGGCGGGCCCGGTCGCGGCGGATGATGAAATCCACCGCGCCGTTGCACAGGGTGCACACCCCGTCGAAATACAGGATGGCGGGGTCAGTGGGTGGCGATGAAGGCATCACAGTCGGCTTTTTTACCCATAACCACCAGTTTGTCGCCTTTGAGCACGATGGTTTCGGCCATGGGAACCCCGATGGTCCGGGTGCTGTCGGCCTGGTTGCGGCGGATGGTGAGCACATTGAGGCCGTACCGGGTACGGAACTGGAGGTCGCGCAGGGGATATCCGGACAAGGCCGGTGGCAGGTCGATTTCGAAGATGGAGAGGCCGTCGCCCAATTCGGCCAGATCCCGCATGCCTTCGCGCATCAGGGTGATGCCGAGCCGGGTTCCGAATTGCTGTTCCGGATAGATGACTTCGGTAACCCCGATGCGCCGCAGGATCTGTTCCTGGGTATCGGTGAAGGCGCGGGCCAACACCTTGGGCACACCGGCGTTGATCAGCTCCATGGCAACCATGACCACCGGTTCGAAAGCCTCGCCTATGGCGATGACGGCCACGTCGCAATCGGTGATGCCATGCATGCGCAACTGATCGGCGTCCATCACATCGAAACACACGGCTTCGGCGGTGTACGCCCGCACGGCTTCGATGCGCTCCATTTCGTAATCCACGGCGATCACGCGGGCACCTTCGGCATGCAGGCTGCGCACCAGGGCCGTGCCGAACGCACCCAGGCCGATGACGGATATGGTTTTCATGCGATGAGGACTCCTTCGCTGGGATAACGGTACCGTTCGGTGGTGATGCGGCGGGTGAAGGCCACCGCCAGGGTGAGCATGCCCACACGACCCATGAACATGGATGCCGTGACGATCCATTTGCCGGCCGTGGACAATTCCGGGGTTACCCCTCGGGAAAGCCCTACGGTCATGAAAGCGGATACCTGCTCGAACAGCAGATCCTGGAACGCGGCGGTTTCGGTCATGGTGAGCAACAAGGTACCCATCAGCAGCCAAGCCACCGCCAACAGGGCTGCGGAAAGCGCCCGCCGCTGGATGATTTCCGGAACGGTGCGCCGATGGATCTCCAACCGGGTGCGGCCGCGCAGGTCGGCCCAGGCGGATGCGGCCAGCACATACACGGTGGTCATCTTGATGCCACCGGCCGTGCTGCCCGGTGCGCCACCGACAGCCATCCAGATCATCATGATCATGAGGGTGGGTACGGCCAGTTCCGATATGGATACGGTATTGAACCCGGCGGTGCGGGTGGTGACACTCTGGAAGGCGGCAGCCAACCATTTGTCCTGCCAGGAAAGCCCGCCGAGCACCCCGTTCCATTCCAGGGCGGCTATGGCCAACGTGCCTCCCACCACCAGCAGGACCGTCATGCGGGCCACGATTGTGGTGTGCAGGCTCCAGCGCTGGTTCGCCTTCCGCGTGCGGACCTCGTTCCAGGTGGTGAACCCCAGGCCACCGGCCAGGATGAGGCCCATCACCGTCAGGTTCACACCCCAGGATCCCGCGTTGGACGGGTCGGCCAGGCCGTTCGTGAACAGGCTGAACCCGGCGTTGCAGAAGGCGGATACGGAATGGAACAGGGCGAACCAGGCGCGGTCCGACGAATGGGGAATCAGGTCGCCCCAAGCGAGGAAGAGGGCCACGGCACCCACGCATTCGAAAGCCAACGTGAGGCCCACGATGGATTTCAGGGTGGAAGAGACCGCCCTCAGGTCGGCCTCCTGGATCACATCACGCAGGACGAACCGCTCCGTGCGGCCGATGCCACCGCTCAGATACATGGCCAGAAAGGTCGCGAACGTGACCACACCGATACCCCCCAATTGGATGAGCACCAGAAGCACCGCCTGGCCGAATCCGGTAAGCTGGGTGGCTATGTCGAGCGGCGAGAGGCCGGTGACACAGACCGCGCTGGCCGCCAGAAAGACGGCATCGGTCCAACCCAACCCGCCATCGGCGACGGAGGCGGCCGGAAACCGCAGAAACACGGCACCGGTCCCGATCAACCCCCCGAAACACAGCAATACCGTACGGGCGGGGTTGGTGCTGGCCGCCAACCAGCGGGGGATATAGGCCACCGCTTTGATACCGACCAAAACGAACAGATACACCTCGATGGCGTCCGCATAGAGCCGCCCCACCTGCTCGCCCCATACATCGCTCAGGATGACCAGGGCGCCGGTGGCGAAGAGGCCTTCGGCCCAGCGGGTGCGCCAGAAACCGGTTCCGCCCGAAAAGGCGGCCCTCAGCACGAAATGCACGAAAAAGCCGCCCAACAGGAAGCGGTTGGCGGCCGGCACATAGGCATCGAACAGGCCCGGAAACTGCAGCGGCAGTATCCAGGTGGCCACCACCAACGCCACCAACAACCAGGAAAGCACCCTCAGCCAGGGACTCAACCGGTCGTCGACGGCGGTCCATTCTTCCTTGAAGTGCCGATACTTCAGCCGGTACCGATATCTGATCAGATGTATGCGCTGTCGGAATCGGACCAGAAACCGCAGGTATCCCATCGTTCAGTTCAAGGGAAACCGGAAATCGAAACTGGTGCCTTTGCCCGGTTCCGAATGGATCACCAACTTGCCTTGCAGTTGCTCGGTGAGGGTGCGGATGAGCTGCAACCCCAGCGAACCGCTGGTTTTCGCACCGGCCACATCGGCCATGCCGATGCCGTCGTCGGCGATGAACAAGACCCACTCGGTGGGCAAGGCGCTAAACCGGATGTGCAAGGTGCCACGCTCCCGGCCCTTGAAGGCGTGTTTGTAGGCGTTCACCAACACCTCGTTGATGAGCAGGGCCAGCGGAACGGACCGGTCCAGGGGAACCTTGATCGGATCGACTTCCCGGCGGATGGTCACCTGCAGGGTGTTGCGGCGCAGGGTGCGCTCCACATGGTGGATGAGGCCGTCCAGGTACGGATTCAGGTCGATTTCGGCCAACGATTCGCTGCGGTACACCAGTTCGTGCACCAGGGCCATGGACCGGATGCGCGATTGGCTGTCGAGCAGCAGGTCGCGGGCGGCTTCATCCTGAACATTGTCCAACTCCAGGTAGAACAACCCCGATATGATGGCCAGGTTGTTCTTCACCCGGTGGTGCACTTCCTTGAGCAGGGCCGATTTTTCGGAAAGGGACCGCTGCAGCTCCTGCTGGAAACGCACCCGTTCGGTCACTTCCGTTTCGATGGCGATGAAGCCCGTGCAATGGCCTTCCTCGTCGGACATGGGGCTGATGTCCATTTCGATCCAGTAGGGCCGGCCGTCCTTGCCGTAATTGAGGATGGTTTCGCGGAACGGGACCTGACGTTCGAGGAAATCGCGCACGCGGGCCACCGTTTCGGGGTCGGTATCCGGACCCTGAAGCAAGGCACCGGGTTTTTTGCCAAGGGCTTCGCTGTGCGGGTACCCGGTGATGCGGGTGAACCCGTCGTTCACCCATACGGTGCGGCCGGCCAGATCCGTGATGATGACGGCGTTGTTGGTTTTGGTAGCCACCAGAGACAATTGGCGGATCTCGTCCTGCGCCCGTTTGGTGTGGGTCACATCCTGTACCGAGCCGAACAGGCGGATGGTGCCGCCTTCGGGTTCGGTGTGCATGATCACGCGGATCCAGCGTTGGCTGCCGTAGGGTCCGCGCATGCGGAGCAGGTCGTCGAACCCTTCGCCCGTGCGCAGGGCGATATGGAAGGCTTCGAGCAGGCGCAAGCGGTCTTCCGGTATGAGGCGTTCGGCCAGCACGTCGGCGGAGATGAGTTCGTCCTGATACAGGGTGAACATGCGGCGGACCTCGTCGGTCACGATGAGGCGGCCGGAATCGGGATGATATTCCCACCCACCGAGGCCGATTTCGCTGGCGGCTTCAGCCAGAATGCGACTCAGGACGATCGGACTGAGGCCGGTGCGGTCTGCTTTGGATGACATTGGGGCAATCTACGGAGTCGTCTCGAAGGCCGCGGTATATTCCGCGCCATGCGAACCACCGATTCCACCCGCTTTTCCGAATATCCCCTGCTCATCGCCAAAGGGTTCGCCATGGGCTCTGCCGACGTGGTCCCCGGGGTAAGCGGCGGCACCCTGGCGCTGATCACCGGCGTGTACGAGCGGTTTCTGGCCGCCATCAAGAGCCTGGATGCCGAGGCCGTACGCCTATTGCTCACCTTCCGATGGGGAGCCGCCTTCGAGCGCATCCATTGGCGCTTCCTGGTGGGGCTCGTCACCGGCATCTTTTCGGCCCTCCTCTTCTTCACCCGGGTGGTGCCCTTGCCCGTGCTCATGACCACCCACCCGGAGCCGGTCTATGGGTTGTTCTTCGGCCTGATTGTGGGCAGCATCCGGTTCCTGGCGAGGGACATCGGGCAGTTCGACCTGAAACTGGCAGGATGGGTCTTTTTGGGCACCGCGATCGGATTCTGGATCGTGAATCTGGTACCGACCGACACGCCCGAGTCGGCCTGGTTCGTTTTCCTGAGCGGTGCCGTGGCCATCTGCGCCATGGTGTTGCCGGGCATATCGGGCAGTTTCATCCTGCTCATCCTGCGGAAATACGACTATGTGTTCGGGCAGATCGGCTTGCTGGGCGGGCCTCAGACCCTCGACGCCCTGCTCGTGCTCGTTCCCTTCGGCCTGGGCATCATCGTGGGCATCACCAGTTTCGCCCGGTTCCTCACCTGGTTGCTGGGCCGGTTCCGGATGCCCACCATGGCCACCCTCACCGGGTTCCTCATAGGCACCCTGTGGGTCATCTGGCCCTGGCAGGAGCGCGTGTTCGAAGACCATGGCGGCAAAAGCAAACTCGTCTCCAGCGACCCCGTGTGGCCCGTAGCGGGCACCGAAGCCTTCTGGTGGGGCCTGGCCATGATGGCCGTGGGCTTCGCGTTGGTGTGGGTGGTGGAGAAGGCGGCTGAACGACGCTAGCGCCCACGCCGGAGAGCGCAGGGCTCGCGCCGGAGAGCGCAGGGCTCGCGCCCTGCGACAGCGGGGAGGGCGCCCCTAGCCAGCGCAGCTCCCACTGACGCCGGGCGCCAGCCCGGCGTGCCTAGCGCGAAGCCCAGCCCGGCGTGCCCGGCGCTCAGGTGCCCATCTCACGCGAGATCCGGTCGAGCCAAGCCTGGTACTTTTTCGATTGCTTGAGCTTCTGATTCCGAACGTAGCGGGCAACGATGGGAAGCTCGCGCCAACCCACGGTTGATGCATAGTACCCGGGCTGCCATTGGAAGCGGGTGGAGCCGGCCAACGTCTTATTCACCCGCATGCTGCTCAGGCTTTTGATCCGGCGCAGAAGGTCGGACAAGCGCAAATCCGCCCGAAATCCGATGAGGATGTGAACGTGGTCCGCAAGGCCGTTCATGGCGACCAGGTAGGCGTTCTCTTCTTCTATCACCTCCCGCATGACCTGATACGCCACTTTCTCAGCGGTATCGGTCAAGGTCGGTTGTCGGAATTTCGTGCAGAACACGATATGCACATAACACCGGTAGTAACTGTTGGCCATAGACCAACCTAGAACCGTATCCGCGCCGCTTCCAACCGGTTTCGTTCCGAAATTTGTGCGACAACTACGGACATTTGTTCGATTTTTTGCACGTTTTCCGTAGCGTTTTTCCTTGCGAGCCGCGCCGTTATCTCTTTAGCTTGCCGACACCCCCCCCCCTATGCCCCCCTCTATCGTCAGCCCTCCATCCGACCGCTTTGGGGGCTGGCGGTCCGATGTTCGAAAAATATCCGCGAAACAAACACGACGCCCAAGGGCCACAGGTACAGGCGGAAGCGGGCGTAGCCGATGGGCCCGCCCAGCACCCAGAGGTAGCCGAACAGGAGGGTGAGCAGCCAGAACAAGGCGGGGTTTTGGAGCCGCAGGTTCCACCAACCCCGAACCGCCATGATCCAGAAGACCCCCAATACCCCGGCATACAGCACCAACCCGGGCGACTCGCGCAGCAACCGCACCAGGGTCGCCCACACGCCGTCCCGGGCGATGGTGGCGGTGATGCCCCCCCCGGCTGCGCCGCCGAAGGTCCGCGCCCACAACTCCCGACCCGGGTCCACCAGGGTGAAGACCATGCCCAACCCGATGCGTTTCATATAGATGAAGGGATGGTCGCCCAGGATGCGCCCGGCTACGGCGGTCTTGGCGGCCGACAATTCCGCGAATCGGGTCGGTTCCACCCCACCGACCTGCTGCCGGTACAGGGCCCGGATGGAATCCTGGGCCTGATGGTGGCTCAACCCTTCCGCATCGGCCAGCACGAAGGCCGCATGACCCGTCATCAGGTTTTCGGCCGCAATGGAGGTATAGGCCCAGGTGCCATGCTCCACCCGGTTGCGCAATTGCCAAAGGAAGGGTAATCCGGCCGCCAGAAGCACGGCGATCCCCATCCGCCCATTCCATTTCCGGTTCCATGCCATCCACCCCAGCGCACCCGCCGCACCTACTACCGGCAGATAGAATCCGATGGGCTTGAGCAGGGTGCCGAGGCCGACCCATGCGCCCGCTTTCATATATGCGCTTTCTCGGATATGTATGATGCTCCACAGGATGGCGGCGGCGAAGAGGTATTCGGTGAGGAATTCCTTGCCGTAGAACAGGAACACGGGATCGGCGACGAGCGCCCAGCGGACGCGGGCCCACCCCTCCCCTGCCAGCCGCCGCACGCCGAACCAGATGCCGACCGATGCGGCCAGGTTCACCAGCAGGAGCAGGATATGGGAACCGCCGAGCAGCCCGATCACGATCGGGTACCCCGGCGGACGGATCATGTCGCGCCAGGGGTCGTCGGGCGAGCCCTGGGTGCCCCGGCCGGGCAGATCGGCCAAGGTGGTTTCGGCGAGCGCGGGCCGGGCTGTTTCGAAATAGAGGGCGGAGTCGCCGTTGAAGAGCCGCAGGGGTTCGCCCAGGGCCCAGGCGCCCACGGCCACCCGAAGCAGCAGGAACAGGATCAGCGCCCGACGCTCACCATCCATGTTTGCCCACCAGCGGCACGAATTTGAACCCATCGAACACCTCTTCCCGGGCTTCGGCCTCGGCCACGCGCACCAACCGGTGCATGCGCTGGGTTTCGGTGTCGCCCACGGGAATCACCAGGCGCCCACCCAAGGTGAGCTGGGCCAGCAGGGCATCGGGCACCACGGGCGCGCCGGCGGTCACCACGATGGCGTCGTAGGGCGCGTACGCGCTCCAGCCCTGGGTACCGTCGCCGCATTTGAGCTGGGGACGGTAGCCGAGAGCGCGCAGCAGGTCCTGGGCTTTCCGGTACAGGGGGTCGTGCCGCTCCACCGACCACACGGCATGGCCCATGGCGCACAAGACCGCGCACTGGTACCCCGACCCCGTGCCGATCTCGAGCACCTTGTCGCCCGGTTTCAGATCCAGTTTTTCGGTTTGGAACGCCACCGTATAGGGCTGGCTGATGGTTTGCCCCATGCCGATGGGCAAGGCGGTATCCTCATAGGCCCGTTGGGCCAGGGCCGAATCCAGGAATCGTTCGCGGGGAACGGTGCCGATGGCGGCCAATACGGCCTCCGAGGTGATGCCTTTGGCACGGAGTTCTTCCACCAGGGCTTTTCGAGGACGTGTGAAGCGGTGCATGGGGGGAAAGTAAGCCGGTACTACGGTACTACGGTACTACGGTACGTGCCATCACCCCGGTGGGCGCCTATCCCGACGTTTGCCTCATCGCCCTTTCCACCCAGTGGATCGTTCGATACCGAAGTACTGTAGTACCGTAGTACCGTAGTACTGTGGTACCTTTGGGGATGCACATCTTCGTTACCGGCGGGGCCGGCTACATCGGCTCCCACACCGTCCATGAACTGATCGACCAGGGCCACAGGGTCACCATTTTCGACAACCTGCTCACCGGCCTGCGCGAGAACATCCACCCGGCGGCCACCTTCATCCATGGCGACATCCTGGACGATGCGGGCCTGCGGAAAGCCCTCACCGCCGGCGATCCGGTGGATGCCGTCTTCCATTTCGCGGCCTTCAAGAACGCCGGCGAATCGATGCTGAAACCCGAGAAGTACTCCCATACCAACATCAACGGGTCGCTGGTCCTGCTCAATGCCTGCGCCGAGCTGGGTATCAGCCGGTTCGTGTTCAGCTCCTCGTCGGCCACCTACGGCGAACCGCAGTACCTGCCCATGGACGAGGCCCATCCCCAGGAACCCATGTCGTACTACGGGTTCACGAAACTGGAAATCGAGCGCTACCTGGCCTGGTATTCCAAGCTGAAGGGCATCCGGTACGCGGCGCTGCGGTATTTCAACGCGGCCGGCTACGATGTGAAGGGTCGGGTGAAGGGCAAGGAGATGAATCCGGCCAACCTGCTGCCCATCGTGATGGAGGTGGCCAACGGCACCCGCGCCCATCTGTATGTGAACGGAGGCGATTACCCCACGCGCGACGGCACCTGCATCCGCGACTACATCCATGTGAACGACCTGGCCACGGCCCATGTGGCCGCCCTGGACTACCTGGTGCGCACCGACCGCGACCTGGCCGTGAATCTGGCCACCGGCGCCGGCTATTCCATCCTGGAAGTGCTCGAAACGGCCCGGCGGGTCACCGGCAAACCCATTCCCTACACCATCGTGGATCGGCGCGAGGGCGACCCGTCCGAAGTGTATGCCACCACGTCGCAGGCGTTCGCCCTGCTGGGTTGGAAAGCCGAACACAGCGACCTGGAAACCCTGCTCGCTTCCATGTGGACGGTGTATTCGAAGGATGAAGTATGAAGGATGAAGTATGAAAGAAGATTTTTCTGCCATTCATATCTGCCATTCATCCTTCATCCTTTATCCTTCATCCTTTTGATACCCGCATGCAGAACAATGAGTTGATCCGGTTCGCGGCCAAGGCCTTGGGCATTTTCGTGGCCTGGTACCTGGTGTACGACCTGTGGATCCTACCCGACGGTCGCGTGGACCATGCCCTTTCGCTCCACATCATCTCGGTCGCGGGCGGCATCATGGAGGCCTTCGGGTTCGAACCCTGGTATGCGGGACGTGTGATGGGCCTGCCCGGCGCCAACGGCATCGAAATGGTGGACGGCTGCAACGGGCTCGAAGCCCTGGGCCTGTTCGTGGGGTTCGTGCTGGCGTATCCGGGTCCGGCCAAGGCCCGCCTCTGGTTCATCCCCTTGGGCCTTTTTCTGATCTATGCGGTGAACATCCTGCGGCTCATCGTGCTGGCCTGGACCCAGCTCTCCGCGCCGGGCCTCTTCGATTTCACGCACGATTATTCCACCACGGCCATTTTCTACATCGTCATTTTCGCGATGTGGGTATGGTGGGCGAACCTGGGCGATTCTCCGCGCGCCGAAGCGTGAACAGGGTGTCGGTGCGGAAGGTACCCCGCACCACCCGTTCTTCCACCACCTCCCAGCCCGCCAGGGGCGTTTCGGTTACCGCCCAGGTGGCGTCGGGTTTGGGCTGAAGCGGTTCGTGCCCGTGCCAAGCGTCGTACTCGAAACCGCCCGCTACCGCATCCGGGGCCACTCCCCTGCCCTCCACGGCCCGCAGCAGCTCCCAGCGGGCGGCGTTCCAGGCCAGGTGGTCGGCCGTAAGGGCCGCCGAGCCCGCACACCAGAACAGGGAAGCCACGAGCGCGGCCCTACGCCAACGCGGGGCCGCATCGGGGGTCTGGCGCAGCAGCCAGATGGCCGCGAACGGCAGCCAGGCCACGAAATACCGGTCGAACACGAACTGCCCGGTGGCGAAAAAGACCGCGAACACGAGGCAGATACCCAGCAGCCACACCGAAATGCCGTCGGGTTTGCGCGAGAAGGCCAGGGCACCGAGGCCGAAGAGGTGGAGGAGTGCGCCCCAGTGGACGGCCTGCAACCAGGCGGCGGTGGCGGCCGCCTCGCGCAAACCCAGGCGGGTGGCCACGGCGTCGCCGGGGAGCACCCCCCCCGCCGG
>JANJTJ010000020.1 GCA_024711145.1 Balneolales bacterium | reverse complement strand
GAAAGACCACGCCCGGGATTTCGTCACCTTCCTGGTGGAGAAAGCCCGGGACGAAGGCGCCTGGGAAGATCCCGACCGCCGCCGCGAGCGCATAGACCGCATCCTGAAAAGCATCAGTGTGATCGGGGATGCCGTCACCCGCGAGAACATGGTGCAGCACCTGAGCGAAAAGACTAAAATCAGTGTGAATGCTCTCACTGATTCATTAAATGTCTTAATTCGAAAACTTGTTGCAAGTAAGCGATCTCAAAATCATGGTATTCAACGAAAAGAACCGGTTATAGAATCTAGTGGAAATGTAACAGTAAAAGGTGTTTATAACGGCAAGGGAGTCATAGAGCAAATAGCCAGATACGAGATTGAGTTGATTAGATACATGTTGACATATGGAAACGAAATTGTTGGATTTGTTGGAGAAAGAATCGGTGAAATGCATATTGAATCTCAAATTATTAAGGATATTTTTGTAGATTGTATAAGGCAATATTCTTCAAACAAAAAGGTCGGTATTGATACGTATTTGCTAGACACAAAATACAACGATATTGCTTCTTATGCTCTGATGTCAAAATTTGAAGGAGATGTGGGTGTTTCGCATATTAGAAACACAACTATTAGAAAGGATAAAAATGGGCCAATTGAGTCAGTTAAGAGTGTATTGAAAGTTATAATTATAAAATTTCTCGAGAATGCTTATGAAAATATTCGAAACGAACTAATGATAGTTGGTGACTTAAAGAGTCATAAAAATTTAATTGATCAGCAAAAAACAATTGCAAAAAAGTTGGAAGAGTATAAGTCGACAAATTTTGCAGAACTATTCAAATAATGAATAGCCCACAAACATCACAATCCGTTACCTACCACGACCTCCTGGCCACCGCCGTGCTCGCCGCCCGGGCCGGTGCCGAAGCCATCGCCGCCATCCGCGCCGATGGTCAGGGTTTGCAGGTGCGGCACAAGGGCCGCCACGACCTGGTCACCCGGGCCGACACCGCCTCGGAACGGGCCATACTGGCCCGTATCCGGCAGGAATATCCTGATGACGCCATCCTTGGGGAGGAAGGTGTGGGCAACAGCGACCGCGCATCCGCCCGCAACCGCATCTGGATCGTGGATCCCATCGACGGAACCACCAATTTCGCGCACGGGGTGCCGTTCTGGGCCATCTCCATCGCCTGTTGGGAGGGCGACCAGCCCGTGGCGGCCGTGGTACACGCGCCCGACACCGGCGAAACCTTCACCGCCACCTTCGGAGGCGGGGCCTTCCTCAACGGGAACCCCATACAGGTTTCCTCCTGCGCATCGCCCAGCGCCGCCCTCATCGGTACCGGATTTCCCTACCGGGACCTGGACCTGATGGAACCCTATCTGGACCTTTTCCGCCGTCTCATGCGCGAAACCCAGGGCGTGCGCCGGCCCGGAAGTGCCAGCTACGACCTGGCCTATGTGGCGGCCGGCCGCTACGACGGCTTCTATGAATACGGCCTGGCCCCTTGGGACGTGGCCGCCGGTGGTCTGCTGGTGGCCGAAGCCGGCGGGGTGGTTACCGACTGGACCGGCGGCGACCACTGGTTGCACGGTGCCCGCATCGTGGCGGGTCCTTACGAGATCCACGAGTTCCTGCTCCGCGCCATCGTGGACACCTTCCATCCCGATTCACTCCGGATCCCATCCCCATGATTGCCTTCCTATTCGCCCTCATCCTGCAATTTCCGGTAATCGGAGTCATAGAAGGCTATTACGGCCGCCCCTGGACCCACGAGGAGCGCCTGGAGATGGTGGCCTTCATGGGAGAGGCGGGCTATACCCACTACATCCACGCCCCCAAAGACGACCCCTACCACCGCTCGCGCTGGCGCGAGGCCTACCCCGACAGCGTGTTGGCCCGCTTCCGCGAAACCGCCGCCGCCGCCGATTCGGCCGGGGTGCGGCTCATCTATGCCATATCGCCCGGCCTCAGCATGGTCTATTCCGACCCGGCCGACCTGGAGATCCTGCGCGCGAAATTGCGCCTCATGCGGGAACTCGGGTTCGATGGCGTGGCCCTGTTTTTCGATGACGTACCCGAGGATTTGCGCCATGAAGGCGACAAAGCCCGGTTCCGGTCGTTGGCCGAAGCGCACGCCCATGTGATCCGTGAGTTGAGGAAGGATGGGGAGTTGATGGTGTGTCCCACCACCTACACCGACGCCTGGGGCTCGCGGGCCTACATGCGCGAACTGGCCGCCGCCGTACCCGAAGACGTGCCCTTGTTCTGGACCGGGAAAGACGTGGCGCCCTCGCGCATCCAGCTGGACGACGCCCGGGTGTGGATCCGCGACAACGGTATCCGGAGCCCCTTGTACCTGTGGGACAACCACCCCGTGAACGATTACGAGGCCTGGAGGCCGATTTTGGGGCCGGTTTCGGGCCGGTCGCCCCGCCTGCACGAAGCCGTTAGCGGGTATTTCGCCAACCCCATGGAAGATGGCACCCTCAACCGGTTGCCGTTGCGGGCATCGGCCATCTATGCCCAAGACCCCGGCCGATACGACCCGTCGGTAGCCTGGGACCTGGCCCTGGCCGCCGAAATCCCCGACAGCCTGCCCTTCCAGGCCGGCGTGTGGATCGAGCTGTTCCGGGCACGGGGCTGGGAAGACATGCGCCTTACGGGGCTGCACCGGCCGGGAACCCCGGTAGATACCGTAATGCTCGACCGCCTGTTCGCCCTCTGGGATGCCATGCCGCCCGTGGCGGCCGGGTCGCAGGAAGACCGATGGATCTCGGCGCTGCGGCCCTATGTGGAGCGCAACCGCCGTGCCTACGCCGAGTGGCGGGAGCGCCCGGCGCCGGACACCCTCCGCTATGGCACCTGGTATGGCTACGGCGCCGGGCGCTGGCGGCTCACCTCGGCCGGCGGGAACCTGAAGCTGGAGCTGGAGCCCGACGCCGAACCGCCGGCCGAGGTGCTGGTCGGCCTGGCGCCCGACACACCCCGGCATACCGACCCCTGGTTGGCGCCGGCCGACCGCCTGGTGCGCTGGCGCGCACGCGATGGCCGCGCCGAAATCCTGGCTCCGAATTTCACCGAGTTCACCCGGCGCGGCATCGCCGACATCCGCCTCTACCGCGTCACCAGCTTCTTCGAACACGCCTTCAAGCCCGACACCTCCCGAACCGTGCGGGTGGACGGAAATCGTGCTATCGTATTCCCGAAACCTTCCGGTGGGTTCCGCATCACCGTTTCCATCCCGCCGAACTACCAATCGGGCAACCCGCCCATGTTGGGCAACCGCAACACCTATCAGCGCATCCGATGAAACAACGTCTGGTCTCGCTCGACGCCTTCCGCGGCATCACCATCGTGGGCATGATCCTCGTGAACAACCCCGGCACCTGGAGTGCCATGTACGGGCCCTTCAAACATGCCGCCTGGCACGGGTGGACCCCCACCGACCTCATCTTCCCCTTCTTCCTGTTCATCGTGGGGGTGGCCATCACCTACGCCTTCGGGCGCAGCGTCGAAGAAGGCGTGCCCAAGGGTCCGTTGGCGTGGAAATCCGCTCGCCGGGCGGCCATCCTGTTCGGCCTGGGCGTGTTCATGGCGGCGTTTCCGTTCATCACCTGGGAGCCGGAACTCATGCTGCGGCCGGGGCTCGAGCGCCTGCGCATCATGGGCGTGCTCCAGCGCATCGGGTTGTGCTATCTGGTGGTGAGCCTGCTGTTCCTGTACACCACCCGCAAAACCCAGCAGTTCCTGCTCTGGGCGCTGCCGGTCTGGTATTTCGCGGCCCTGTGGGCCAACGGGGTGAGCCTGGACGACAAGATCTGGAACCTGGCCGCCGTGGTGGACCGTTGGGCCCTGGGCGACCACCTCTGGTCCGGTGCCCGGCGCATGTGGGATCCCGAAGGCTTGCTCAGCACCCTGCCGGCCATATCCACCACATTGATCGGCGTGTGGGCCGGCCGCATCCTGCGCGAGGACGGTACGGGCGAGGCCAGAACCGCCCGCCTCATGGTGGTCGGCTTCCTGCTGCTGACGGTCGGGTACCTGTGGAGCTGGATCATGCCCATCAACAAAGCTTTGTGGACCAGCAGCTACGTGTTCTTCACAGGCGGCATGGCCATGCTCGGCCTGGGGGTCTGCTACTGGTTCGCCGATGTGAAAGGCCACCAAGGCTGGACCAAACCCTTCGTGGTGTACGGGGTGAACGCCATCACCGTGTTCGTGATGAGCGGGTTGGTGGCCAAAAGCATGGGTATCCTGCGCGTGGGCGACATGAGCCTGCAGCGCTGGGTCTTCCTCACCTTCTTCGACAGCTGGTTGCCCACCATCGATGCCAGTCTGCTCTACAGTTTCGTGTGGGTGCTGGCCTGGTATGCGGTGCTCTACCTCATGTGGAGAAAGAATATCATACTGAAGGTGTGATTCAGCGCACCGGCCGGGTGCCCAACAGCACGTCCAAGCCGGTAAGGGGCACGGGGCCGTTCGCATAGAGGAACGGCTCCCCATGCTCCACACCGATCATGTGGCCGAAATGGCGGGTGCGCCCGCGCAGGAACTCCCAGAAGCGGTCTGAACTGATGTAGGTCTGCGGACCTTCGTCGCTTTCCGCCTTGAACTGGGTGCGGTACGCCAGGATGGCCTGTTCCTTCACGGCCACGGTATCGGTGATGTCGAACACGAAGGTGGGGGTGAAGACGGCCCGGTCTTGCATGTAGTGCAACTGATGGAAGGGGCGCCAGGGCGCCTGGGGACGCCCGTCGGCATCCACGGTTTCCCGTTTGGCCAGGCCGCTGTAGAAACAGGCGTCGTTGGCCAGGCGCGAGCCCATGCCGTGGTCCGGATGGCGGTCTTCGGGCGCGTTCAGGAAGACGATTTTCGGGCGGAGCGCCCGCACATGGGAGATGATGACATCCTGGTGGTCCCGCGTGTTCAGCAAGCCGTTGTCGGGCAGGCCGGCATTGCCCCGCCATACCAGGCCCAGCAGGTCGGCCGCGGCACAGGCTTCGGCCATGCGGATTTCGGGGGTGCCGCGGGTGCCCATTTCGCCACGGGTGAGGTCCAGGATGCCTACGTTCAGCCCTTGGCTGGCCAGTTTGGCGAAAGTGCCACCGGCACAGAGTTCGATGTCGTCGGGGTGGGCCGAAATGCCCAGTACGTCGAGTTCCATGGCGTTGTCAGGCTAGGGGTACGGTGGAGGCGGCCAGGCCGAGGGCCGATTCGAGGTCGGTGGCCCGTTGCAGCAACCCGCGCACGGTGGGACGGATGAATCCGGCATCGACCGCTCGGTCCACCAGGGCTTGAACGGCATCATAATAGCCGTCGGTGTCCAGCAGGATTACGGGTTTGCGCAAGATGCCCAGTTGGTTCCAGGTCACCATTTCGAAGACTTCCTCGAAGGTGCCGAATCCACCCGGCAGGGCGACAAAGGCATCGCTGAGGCGGGCCATGAGGGCTTTGCGCTCGTGCATGCCTTCCGTAACCACCAGTTTGGTGAGGCCCCTGTGCGCCACCTCCCGCTGCAGCAGCGTGCGGGGAATGACTCCGGTTACCTGGCCGCCAGCCGCCAGGGCGGCGTCGGCCGCGGCACCCATGAGGCCGATGGAGGCACCGCCATAGACCAGGTGCCAACCTCTGCGGGCCGTTTCGGCGCCCAAGGCCCGGGCCAGGTCGGCATGGGCCGGGTTGGTGCCGGTGGCGGAGCCGCAGAACAGGCAGATGGTCATGGACGCATGCGCCGCACGATGGCGTCGAGCTTGTCGAGGGTGTAGTCCACGTCTTCCTCGGTGTTGTCCTTGCCCAGGCTGAACCGCAGGGAGGATTTGGCGGTGGGCGTTACCCTACCCAAAGCCACCAGCACATGCGAGGGTTCGATGGCACCGGAGCTGCAGGCCGACCCGTTGGAGCAGCAGATGCCTTCGATATCCAGGTTGAGCAGGAGCATTTCCCCGTCGAGCGCTTCGCCATCGGGCAGTGGGAAGCTGAAATTCACGATGTTGTGGATGCCGTGCTCCAGGTCTCCATTGAAGGCCACCCGGTCGCCGAAACGGTCTTTCAGGCCGGCAACCATGCGTTTCTTGAGGGCTGCGATGTGCGCCGTGGTCTGTTCCATGTCGGCCACGGCCAGTTCCAACGCTTTGGCCATACCCACTATGCCCGGCACATTCAGGGTGCCGCCGCGTCGCTTCCGCTCCTGGGAGCCGCCTTCCATCCAGGGTTTCCAGGGTGCTCCGGCCCGGGCGTAGAGCAACCCCACGCCTTTGGGACCATAGATCTTGTGGGCGGAGATGGATAGGAAATCGAGTCCGAGCTCATCCACATGCAGTGGCAGCTTACCCGCGCTCTGAACCGTGTCGCTGTGCAAGGGTACGCCCTTCTTCCGGCAGACATCCGATATCTGTCGCATCGGATTGATGCTGCCGATCTCGTTGTTGGCGTGCATGAGCGTGACCAGGGCCGTCTCTTCGGTGATGGCGGCCTCCACCTGCTCGGCCGTAACCATGCCCAGGGGTTTCACATCCAGGAAGGTGGTTTTTATGCCATCTTTGCGGCCGTATTGCAGCGGATGCAGGATGGCGTGGTGTTCCACCATGGAAGTGACCACATGGGATTTGCCGGTGGCTTTGATGACGCCCTTGATGACGGCGTTGTCGCTTTCGGTACCACCGGAGGTGAAGATGATCTCGGCCGGTTGGGCCCCGATGAGCCGGGCTATGGTCTCCCGGGCCTCCTCGACGGCCACGTTGGCGGCACGGCCCGCCGCATGGATGGAGTTGGCGTTGCCGAAGGAACTGGTCAGAAAAGGCATCATCGCGTTCAGCACCCGTGGGTCCAACGGGGTGGTGGCGGCATGGTCGAGATAAACGGTGCGCATGGGGGGTAAATATAGCAAGGGCCACCCGTTCAGGGGCGGCCCTTGCAGGTACCACCAACCATGGTATCCTTTATCGGATCAGGGTCATGGTGCGGCTGAGCACCTGGCCGCCCGAGGTCAGGCGGTACACATACACGCCGGAGCTCAGGCCGGCCGCATCGAAGGCGGCCGTGTGCTCGCCGGCCGGCATCATCCCATCCACCAACACCGCCACTTCGCGCCCGAGCAGATCATATACCGCGAGCCGGGTCTTACTGTCCACTGTCAACTGATAACGGACAACGGTGGTAGGGTTGAACGGATTGGGATAGTTGGCATCCAGGCGGAAGCCGGCTTCGGCCATGGGACCCTCGTCTTCGACCGATGTGGTGCTTTTGGCCAACACCTCGCCGGTTACGGCATGGATGGCGATATGGAATTCACGTTGTTGCGGTTGGTCACCGTTTTCAACCCACATGGAGGTCATTTGGATGAACCAGTAGGGTACATCGGGCAGCTCCAACGGACCCTCACCGGTTTCGGCGGGCAACCCGATGCTGTAGGAGACCAGGGTGAAATGGCCTTCGGGCAAGTCGGACAGATGGTCGGCCGCTCCGTTCTGCATGGCGATGGCCGCGGCCGTCTCGGAGCCCAGGTGCGTTTCGGGCAGGGCGGCCAGGTGCGTGGGATCCACCCAGGCTTCGTCGGGCGCGTATTCGGTCACTTCGGCCATGTAGCGGGTGGCAACGGCTTCGAGGGCCGTACCGGCGGATGGCGAGTAGGCCGTGAAGTTCCAGAACATGGATCGGCCGGTCAGGTCGGCCTGGGGAAACCCGATGAGCTCCATGCCCATGCCGTAGCGCAGGGTGGCATCGTTCCGCACGCTGAGGATGCGGTTCCGGGTGGCTTCCAGGGTTTGTGCCGAGCTTACCGGAAGCATGAACTCGGCGAAATCATACAGGGGGAAATCGATGCCGGCCACCGGTTCGCTTTCGACCACGAACGGATCGGGTTGGCCGTCACCGTCGGAATCGTACCAGCCCATGGCCATGTATTCCTCGTTCCAACTGGCCCCGAATGCGAAGGCGTAGTAGGTGCCGGGAGCCAGATGGTTCACCGTGAAGGTGCCGTTGTTGGCGGGTACCGCCACGCCGGCCACTTGGGACACATCGCTGAATGCATCCAGGAATTCGGTGTCGTGCACGATCATGACCAGACCCCCATCGAAAAGCGTGGGGAACATGGGAATGCTGGAAGTGGAGGCCGTTTTCGCGTTCAGGCGCGCATCGCTCAAGGTGCCGCTCACTTGCCCGACCGGCAGGTCGAATCCCGTTATGTAGGTGAGGGAGCGGTTGCGGAATTGCCGGCTTCCGTCGGCGGCCATGAGCCCCGAAACGACCCAATGGTACACGGTGTTGGGTTGCTGGGAAACATAAACCGTGAACCGGGTACGGTCTTCGGAAAGCACGAAATCCTGGATGGTTACGGCTTCTTCAGGGTAGATGGAGAGGTGGTCTTCCACGTCTTCCCAGGTCAGGCCGTCGGCCAGGGGCTTGGAGAAGGTGAACGTGATGCCCGATTGTTGTGCGACCTGGGTGCTGCCATCCGCTGGGATGGAACCGGTTACGTGATGGAATGTTTGAGCCGACACGGCGGGTGCGCACGCCGCGCCCAATGCAAGCGCGAGATAGAGGTGTTTCATGAGAAGAGCAGGTGATGGGAATGCCGCAAGTGCTGCGGGGTTTCGAGGGCGCTTTTTCGGCCGGAAACCACCATGGGATGCGCCGGGAGTGGTATCTTTTCCTCACATTTTCATGCCACTTCACGCTTAGGGATCATGGCCAAACTCACCCTCCGCGACCTCGATGTCGCCGGCAAACGCGTACTCATGCGCGTCGATTTCAACGTCCCCATGGAGAACGGGGTCATCACCGACGACAACCGCATCACCGAGGCCCTGCCTTCCATCCGGCATGTGGTCGATGGCGGCGGCCTGCTCATCCTCATGAGCCATTTCGGCCGGCCGAAATCGGCGGCCGACACCGAGTTCTCCCTCAAGCCGGTAGCCGACCATCTGGCCGGCATCGTGGACGCCAAGGTGCGTTTCGCGACCGATTGTGTGGGCGAGGCGGCCGCATCGGTGATCGCCGCCGCCAAACCCGGCGAGATCGTGGTGCTCGAGAACGTGCGTTTCCATCCGGAAGAGACCAAAAACGACCCCGCTTTCTCCAAAGCCCTCGCCGCCCTGGGCGACGTGTTCGTGAACGATGCCTTCGGTTCCTCGCACCGGGCCCACAGTTCGGTGGCCGGCATTACGGAATTCCTGCAACCGGCCGCCGCCGGCTACCTGCTCGAGAAAGAGATCCGGTACCTGTCCGACGCCATCCATACTCCCCAGCGGCCCTTCGTGGCCATTTTGGGTGGAGCCAAAGTGAGCGACAAGATCCCGGTCATCGAGAATCTGATCGACAAGGTGGATACCATCATCGTGGGTGGCGGCATGACCTACACCTTCTTCAAAGCGATGGGATTGCCCGTCGGCAACTCCCTCGTCGAAGCCGACAAGGTGGCGTTGGCCGCCGAGCTGATGACCACGGCCAAAGCCCGCGGAGTGAATCTGATGCTACCGGTGGACTCCGTGGTGGCCACGGCCTTCAGGGCCGACGCCGAGCACAAGACCGTGCCCCGCGAAGGCATAGAGGACGGATGGATGGCCCTGGACATCGGGCCGGCCACTGCGGCCCTCTATGGCAAGACCATACGCGAAGCCGGTACCGTGATCTGGAACGGGCCCATGGGAGTCTTCGAAATGGACGCCTTCGCCAAAGGCACGTTCGCCGTGGCACAGGCCCTGGCCGATGCCACCCGCAACGGCACCGTGACCGTGATCGGCGGGGGCGATTCCGCCGCAGCCATCAAAAAAGCCGGGTTGGACGACCAGGTGACCCACGTGTCCACCGGCGGGGGCGCATCCCTGGAATATCTCGAAGGCAAGGTGTTGCCCGGTATCGAAAGCCTCACCGACCGGTGAGGCCTTCGGCCTATTCCCGCCAGTAGGCCTTGGAGAACAGCACCAGTACGGTGAAGACCTCCAAACGGCCGATCATCATCAGCAGGGACATCATCCACTTGCCCAACCAAGGCATGGAGGCGTAGTTGTCCACCGGCCCGAAATCGCCCAAGGCCGGCCCCACGTTCCCCAGGCAGGAGATCGAGGCCCAGATGGCCGAATCGAAATCGATGCCCAAGGCCGTGAGCACGAAGGCGCCCAGGCTGAAGAAAAAGACATAGCTGATCACGAAGCTCAGCACCCTGCGGATGGTGGCCGGGTCGATGGTGCGTTTGCCGATCTGCACCGGGAGCACGGCCGTGGGATGCACGGTCTGCCGGATTTCGCGCATGGCGTTTTTGATCAGGATGAGGATCCGGAACGATTTGATGCCCCCGGCCGTGGACCCCGCGCAACCACCCGTGAAGAACAGCAGGAACAGGATGAGAATGGTGATGGATGGCCAGATTTCATAATCGGCGGTGGCGAATCCGGTAGTGGTGATGATGGATACCACCTGGAAAGCGCCGTACCGGAACGCTTCCGCCAAGCCGTAGGCCTCTTTCAGCCAAAGCCCCAACGACACCGCCACCACGGCGGCCAGGGTCATCCAGGTGTAGAATACCGCCTCCCGGTTCCGCCTCCACATGCCCCATTCGCCCCGCAACATGCGGAAATGCAAGGCGAAACTCAGTCCCGACAAGAACATGAAGACGGTCACCACGCCGTCGATATACACGGAATCGTAGTATGCGAGCGAATTGTCGCGTGTGGAGAACCCGCCCGTGGCTATGGTGCTCATGGCATGGTTGAGGGCGTCGAAGGCATCCATGCCGGGGTGCAGCCACAACAGCAGGAACAGGGCGAAGGTGAGCAGGGAGTACACGCCCCACAGCCAGGCGGCCGTGTCTTGCACCCGGGGTGTGAGCTTGTCTGAGGAGGGCGTGCTGGATTCGGCCTGGAAGAGTTGGGACCCGCCCGATATGTTCAGGAAGGGGAGTACCGCCACCGAGAGCACGATGAATCCCATGCCACCCAGGAAATGGGTCAATGACCGCCACAAGAGGATGCTCCGGGGTTGCCCGGCCAGCGCCTCGTTCAGGGTGCCGTACGGGGTGGTGCCACCGAATACCGTGGCGCCGGTGGTGGTCAGGCCGCTCATGGCTTCGAAGAAGGCGTCGGCATAGTAGGTGAGCGCACCCGACAGCATGAAGGGAAGGGCGCAGAACGCGCTGAGCACCAACCAGGTGAGTGCGACCACCATGAAGGCTTCGCGCGCCCGGAGCTCCTCCCGGGGTCGGAAGAAATGGAACAGTCCGCCGCCGATGGCGAAGGCGATCGCCGATGCCGCCGGATACACCCACCAGATGGGTTCGCCATCCCACAGGGCGATGGGCAAGGGCAACAGCAGGGCCAACCCGATCAGCATGATGAGGGCGCCTTCCACCCCCGCCACCAGCAAGAGGTCGATCTTCTTCCGAGACCGGTTTCCGGTGCCGAATATCATCCGAAATAGGGAGTGATTTTTTCAATGGCTCCGGTAAGGCAGAACACGATCACGCGGTCGCCTTCCATCACGGCCGATTCGCCGGTGGGCACTTCGGCATGGCCGTTCCGGATGATGCCGCCCACCACGCATCCCTTGGGGATATCGATGCGGGCCAACGGAGCCTTCACGATCTTGGACCCCGCTTTGGCCCGGAACTCCAATATCTCGGCTTTGATGCCGTGCAAGGCCGCCACCGCCAACACCGATCCCTTGCGCACATGCCGGTGGATTTCATTGGAGGCCGCCAGTTTCTTGTTCACCGCCGCATCCAGGCCTATGGTCTGGCTCAGCGGGATGTAGTCCGATTTGGATACCATGGCCACCGCTTTGGGCACCCGCAGGTGCTTGGCCATCAGGCAGGAGATGATGTTGGATTCCTCGTCTTCGGTTACCGCGATGAAGACGTCCGTCTCGGTGATGCCTTCCGATACCAGCAGATTCGGATCGGTGGGGTTGCCATGCAGCACCAATAGGTCGCGCAGTTCGCTGGCCAGGCTTTCGGCCGTGTCATAATCGGGTTCGATCAGTTTCACCTTCCAATCGGTGGCATCGGCACACAACAGACGGGCGATCATGGCTCCCACGGTGGTGCCACCGGTGATCATGATGTTCCGGATGGGTCGGTCGGTACGGCCGGCCAATTTCAACACTTCGCCGATGGCTTCGGTTCGGGCCACCACGAAGATGTGGTCGTTGGCTTGCAGGCGGTCGTTGCCGGTCGGTATGAGGGTGAACCCGCCCCGATACACCGCCACGATGCGGAAGACGACCCCGCTGCCCGGTGTGGTGACTTCCGAGAGTTTCTTGCCCACGATGGGGCATTGTTTGTCGAGCCGCAGCCCCACGATCTGCATGGCACCGTCGGCCAGGCTCACCACATCGGTGGCGGCGGCCCGTTTCACCAATTGCACGATCTCCCGGGCCACGCTCTGCTCGGGATGGATCATCACGTCGATGCCCATGTCGGCCGCTTTAACCGGCGCCGATGGATGCGAGAATTCGTCGTTCCGGATTCGGGCGATCACTTTGGGCGCACCCAGACGTTTGCTCAACAGGGAAACCACCATGTTCACCTCGTCCAGGTTGGTGGCCGCCACCACCAGGTCCGCCTCGGGTACCCCCGCCCGCACCAGATCCTGTGCGGAGGTGGCATTGCCCTCGACGGTAAGCACATCGATCTCCCGGCATTTCTTCAAGGCTTCGCGGTCCCGGTCCAGAATGACGACCTCGTGCTTCTCCTCGGACAACATGGCGCCGAGGTCGTACCCGACGTCTCCGGCACCGATGATGATGACTTTCATGCTGAAAAGGTACGGATTCCCGCATCAGGTAAAAGATTGTGAGATGCGCCTTCCGGTTTGGGTTGAAGCCGCCGAGGTCGGATTTTCACCCCATGCACTACCGTCTCCTCATCCTTCTGCTGCTGCTCGTGGCGGCAGCCCTGCCACAGGCTTGGGCCCAACCCGCCGGCCGGGCCATGACCATCCAAGACCTGATGACCCTCCGTACCCTGCGCAATCCGGCCGTTTCGGCCGACGGACGCTTCCTGGCTTACGACGCCTGGCCCGACCGGGGCGATGGCGCCGGCCATGTGAAGGAAGTGGCCGGCCGCCGGGCCTGGACGGTCGCCCGAGGCGCCGAACCCCGGTTTTCCGCCGATGGCCGTTGGGTGCTGTTCACCGTGCGCCCCGAGGCCATTGCCACGGCCAACGCCGACCGCCCGGCCGACCGTCCCAAAGCCGGGGCCGCCCTGCTGTCCACCGCCGACGGCAGCGTGACCCAGCTGGAATCCGTACGGTCGGCCTTCCTCAGCGGCGACTCCCGCCATGTGCTGATCTGGTCCGATGCCAAGGAACGCAAATATGGCACCGACCTGGAAGTGCGTCCCCTCGCCGGGGGCGAATCGCGGCGGTTCACGGGCGTCACCGGCGTGCTCACCGATTCCTCCGGCACCCGGTTCTTCCTCACCGTAACCGATTCCAGTCGCCGCGGCAACGCCCTGCTCCAGTACACCTACCAAGGCAGCCGCCTCGATACCATCGCCGCCGACTCCGCCCTCCGCGTACCACGCTGGGCCTGGTCCGAACGGGCCGCCCAGCTCGCCTATACCACCGATATCACCGAAGACGAAGGCCCAGTTCCCGGTGCCCTGCGGGTGTGGGATGGCCTGGCCTCCCGCACCATCCCGGTCGCGGCCGGCAGGTATCTGCCCGTCAACATGCCCCTCAGCTGGACCGACAACGGCTCCCGGCTGTATTTCGGCGTCAAACCCGATGCCGAACGCCCGGTGAAATCGGCCGAACCCGCCGATTGGACCACCGCCGATTTCTACGACCTGGACCGCATCCGTTCCGAGCGGGGCGTGGACGTCTGGCATGGCGAGGATCCGCTGATCAAAACCCAGGAACGCCGCATGTGGCAGCAGCTGCGCAACCGCACCTTCCGGGCGGTATGGTCTCCGGCCGACGGCTCCGTCCGTGTGGTCGGCGATTCCACCCTGGTGGTGGATGCCCCCGCTCGGGGCCGGTTCGCCGTGGGGCGCAATCCCTATCCCTATCAGCGCGAGATCACCTGGGACGGCAGCTATGCCGATTGGGTGGCGGTGGACCTGGCCACCGGAGCCCGCACGCCCGTTGCCACCCGCATGGATGGGGCACCGTCCCTTTCGCCCGACGGTTCCGTCTGGGTGTATTTCCACAACCGCGCCTGGCACGCCTTCCATGTGGCCGACGGTACCCACCGGAACCTGACCGGGAATCTGGGTGTGCCCTTCGCCGACGAAGACCACGACACGCCGCAGGAACCCGGTGGCTACGGCGTGGCCGGCTGGATCGAGGGGGGCGCCGAAGTGCTCCTGTACGACAAATTCGACATCTGGCGGGTACGGGTGGACGGTACCGGTGCGCAGAACCTGACCCGTACCGGCCGCACCGAACAGCGCCAGTACCGCATCCGGCGCGAACACACCCGACCGGCGTTCGCCTCCGATGAGCGGGTGTTGCTCGAATCGTACCACGACCGCCGCAAGTCCGACGGGTTCCACGAACTGCGCCTCGACCGCGCGGGTACGGCCGATCTGCTGCTCGATGACGCCAGGTTCACCTTCATCGCCAAGGCCGACCGGGCCGATGTGCGGGTCTATTCCCGCGAAACCTATCGCGAATATCCGGACCTGTGGACCACCGACCTGCGTTTCCGCAATCGGGTGAGACAGACCGAAGTGAACCCCGAGATCCGGCAGATCGCCTGGGGAACCGCCGAACTGGTCACCTGGTCCAGCATGGACGGCGTGCCGGTCGAAGGGGTCCTCATCAAGCCGGAAGGGCTTCGGCCCGGCCAGCGGGTTCCGGTCATCACGTATTTCTATGAACTCTTCAGCGACCGGCTGCACGAGTTCAACGCGTTGGCCGTGAACCATCGCCCGTCCTTCCCATATTATGTTTCGAACGGTTATGCGGTCTTCCTGCCGGATGTGCGGTACACCGAAGGGCAGCCCGGGTATTCCTCCATCAAATACATCGTGCCGGGGGTGCAGAAGCTCATCGACATGGGCATTGCCGACCCCCGGGCTATCGGGTTGCACGGGCATTCCTGGAGCGGTTACCAGGCGGCCTGGATGGTGACCCGTACCGACATGTTCGCCGCCTTGGTGACCGGTGCGCCCGTTTCGAACATGACCAGCGCCTACGGCGGCATCCGTTGGGGAAGCGGCATGGCCCGGCTGTTCCAATACGAGCAGCAGCAGAGCCGCATCGGCAAGACATTGTGGGAGCGGCCCGACCTGTACATCGAGAACTCGCCGTTGTTCTATGCCGACCGCATCAACACCCCCACACTGATCATGTTCGGCGACCAGGACGACGCAGTACCGTGGTACCAAGGTATCGAGCTGTACCTGGCCATGCGCCGGCTAGGCAAAGACGTCGTGTTCCTGCAGTACCATGGGGAGCCCCATCATCCGCAGAAATACGCCAACAAGCTCGATTATACCATCCGCATGCGGGAATACTTCGACCACTACCTCAAAGGGTTGCCGGCCGCCGACTGGATCCGGAGGGGGGAGGCGTACCAAGGGGGAGATTAAGAAATCCTAAGCCCGGTTGAGGAACCGGAGGGCTAATTTGCAGTGTCATGTCGCACCGGTTCGAGACCGAAAAAAAAAGTTTCGAACTGGTGTAACAAACGGCGGGGCAACTACTCATGTCCATGAGAGGAACCCCGAAGTGGCACAACCGATCCGAACCATATCACCCATGGCGACACCGCCTGAAAGGACTCCGAACCATATGTTCCTACCTTCCATCATATTCAAAGACGAGAAGTCTTCGGATGGGGTGAAGCGGTACGTCTGGAACGAAGAGACCTCGGAAATGAAAGCCGCGGCGGACTCCGCCCCGGCGGTTTCGGCATCGGATGCCCCCTACAAGACCCTGCACGTGGAGGATAATCCGGAAATCAGGACCATCGTCCAGTATTTCCTACGGAAGACCCACCACGTGGAATCCGCTGTTACCGGAGACGATGCCCTACGCCTGGCTCGGGAGAACCGCTATGATGTGATCATCATGGATGTGAACCTGGGCGAAGGCATGGATGGTATCGAAACCACCCGGCGGTTGCGGGAAATGAAAGGGTATGAGGGCGTTCCGATCATCGCAGTAACCGCGAACTTGGGCTCCAATGTCCGCGAGAACTGCATGCATGCCGGCATGGATGCATTCCTTCCGAAACCATTTCAGAAAGAGGATCTGTTGAACGCCATCCGATACGTGACCGAACAGCGTGCCCGCCAGACGGCTGCTACCTGAGCGTTGCGTACAGGTGGTCTCGGTAGTTCCGAAACCGACACCCGTACACCTGTGAAAACCAAATCCCGGCTACCCGAACTGGAGGATCGAATCGATCTCTATGTGAAGGGGGCCCTCACCCAAGCGCAAGCCGATGAGCTGTGGATCGACGCGATCCAGTACGATTACGTCGATTTTCTGAAATCGGCCGCCACGATCCGCAAGGTCGCGGTGGCAACCACCCACGAGGTCCGTTCCATCCCCCGAATCGGAATCCGGACCCGTCCCAAGCTGACAACCCTAACGGCGGCAGCTGCCGCCGTGGCGGTAACGGCAGGTTCCCTATGGCTGTATCAGTCCACTTCGGAATCCACTCCGTTCACGCCTTTGTCCCGACTGGAGACCGGTTTGGTCCGATCCGGTACGCAAGCGGCCACCTCGTTCGAGGCCCGCGTACGTTCGGCGGTCCTGCTGGCTGTCCAGGGATCTTATGGGGATGCCATGGTCGAATTCGACCGCTTGGTGTCGGAAGCGAACACCACGGATGAACGGGCACTGCTTTGGATCCACCAAGGCACTGCCCAATACAACCAGGGTGAATGGAATGCGGCCGAATCGACTTTCGGCAAAGTCGTCCAGATGAACGAGGTGGCCCCCGCACTGCAGGAGGAAGCCCGCTGGTATCTGGCCAATACCCTGCTCCAAACCGGCGAAACCGATCGGGCGGTACGCATGCTCGAATCCGTCATCCCCTACGATGGCGCGTATTCACGGGCGGCACGTACCGCTTTGGATGGGTTGCATATGCCTTAAGCCTCTCCCCGGAACACCATCCGGTAGTATCCAAACAGGACCCCGAACAGGGCCAGTATCAGGAGTCCCCCCACGACCCACATCCTGATGCTGGCCCTTTCTATTACGGGCCGGCTGTCACCCACCAGGATGAAGGATCCCCATTGGTGGGGGTCGGCACTCCGCTCCGTGAGGAAACGGATTTTCGCCGCCCGCAAGGCTTCGTCTTTGTCCATGCCTTCCTCGAGGCGTGTGTAGAACCATTCGGCGATCTCGGCCGCGGTCTGGTCCTGCACTTCCCAGGCATTGAGCATCAGACTCTTGGCTCCGGCATACCGGAGTGCCCGGCCCAATCCGATCAATCCGCTGCCCGACAGGTTCCGCCCGGCTCCCGATTCGCAGGAACTCAGCACGATGAGCTCGTTGCGAAGGTCGGTACCGAACAGTTCGTAGGCATACAGGGATCCGTCGGTGGAATCGCTGTCCGATTCCAGGTAGATGACGGAAAAGAGGGGGTCGCGCAGGTTGACCGCACTGTGCGAGGCGATATGGAGTATGCGGCTGGCACCCGCCTCGCGCAGAACGGTTTGTTCGGTGGCTCGGGATCCAGTGCGGATGCGTACGTCTCCGGTCTGGGCCAGGCGATCCCCGATCCGGTTGATTTCGGTCTCGGCGAATGGAATGGGGGTCAGGGTCGGGTGTGTGGCCGATCGCGAAATGCCCACGCCATAGAATAGGGGACCATCGCTCCGGAGATTGCCGGATTCGGACCTCCCGAGCTCGCTCAGCGAGGAGGCATACCGCACGGCCATGTCCTCGATCAGATAACGGACACTGCCATAGCTCGCCGTGGCGTTGGGTGTGGTGGTGGGTAGTACTTCCACCGGTATGCTGTGGAATCCGCCATCGGGCACGAACACCAACCGGGCGGGATTCCTGCTTTCCAGCACGGGTTGCAGAACGATCGTGTACAACCTGTGCAACCCGTTCAGATCCACGGGCCCGTTGCGGAGCGAAGTTGCGGCCGTTTCGATTTCGGAGGCCAGGCCGGTATCCAACGGAATGGGATCCACCTGGATGGATGATCGGCTGATCACGGTCCGATACAGGGTGGAGTCGAGCTGGGTGAGGGATATGGCCACTTCGCCCCGCCGGAGGCGCCGCTGCACCACCCGCATGTCCGTTTTGAGCGGATCGTGGATTTCGGTGATGCGCCGCAACAACGCGTTGCGCTCGGCGCGGATTTCCAACAATTCGTTCTGCAGTCGGATGCGGTCTTCCTCGCCGGCTTCGGCCATCTGCTCCCGGACCGCGAGCATGCGGTCGCTCAGGCGGACTTCCTGCACCCGCTCGGCCTCGGTCAACAGGGTGGATTTGAGCAGATTCGAATTCGTGAAACTGGCTTGGTTCACGGTTTTGACGGCATCGAACAGGCGGGCCGCTTCCAAGGGCAGCCCCAAAGCCAGGTAGGTGTCTCCCAGCACACGGATGGTGCGAACATAGCGGGGTTCGAACCGGATGAATCCGGTCTGGTCGTCGGCACTGTTCGCCAGCCGTTCGAAGATTTCCGCTACCTGCGGTTCCAGGCGGGTCCGCACCAGATCGTGGTTCCCTTGCCGGGCATCCCATTCGGCCAACAGGTTCGTGGCTTCCACACGGGTATCGAAATCCAGGGTGCCCAAATCATCGAATCGCTGAATATCGGCCACATATGATGTCGCCTGGCGCCATTGTCCGGCGTCCATCCAGACTCTCGCGATTCTCGTTACGAAACCAATTCTGGCCGATTCATCCCCCCGCTCTTTGCTGCCATCAGCCAGTCGCGACAGATAGGCAACCGCTTCATACGCTCGACCCATTCGTTCCAATGTTGTGGCTCGTTCACCATCCACGGCATCAGTCAGAAATCTGCTGATTTCGGCGTTCCGATAGACATCAGCCCTATCCAGGTAGGCCAGGGATGCTTCGGGATCGTTCAGGTAATCGCGGGCGTATGTCGCGAAAAGCATGAGCAGGGAGACGGTCTCTTCGAGTTGACCCGATTCGAGCGACAAGGCATAGGCCTGGTCCAGATACCGGATGGCATTTTCCCAATCCTGCTGCCGGTTGTGGAATATGTAGAGGTTGTTCAGGATCCGGAGCTGGGTGCCGGCGTCATCGGCTTCGCGGGCATCGGCCAACGATTGCAGTTGCAGGTTGAGGTATTCGTTCACCTGACCGGTGTTCAGATAGGCGACCGCCAGATTGTTCAACAAAGCGGAACGCAGGCTCAGATTGCTGAACCGGTGCCGGTCGGGGTACAGGCCGATATAGATGTCTCGGGCTCGTGGCACATCTCCCAACCGGTAGAGCAGGGTGCCGAAATCGAGCCTCACCCGCATGTGCTCTTCCAGATACGACGGGTTCCAATAAGCCATATCGCTTGTGAAGGGGAGCAGGTCCTTCCGGTAGAATTCGATGGTCTGCTGGTAATAGCCGGTGTAGTACCCGGCGAATGCCAACCGCTTGAACAGGGTGAGCTTGGTGTCCAGGTCGGGGTATGCCGTGGCGTTCGAGAAGGCCGGCATATAGGCGAACACGCGGTCGAACCGGCGGGCCTGGTGGTGCCAATCCACGATCTGTTGCACGGTCCATTGCTCGCGCAAGGTCCAACTGCGTTTGGTGGGGGGGAGTGCGCGTTCCCAATGTTCGAGCAGACGGACGTAGGGGGCGTCTGCGGCTTCGCGCAGGGTGGTTCCGGCCGGAACCAGGTGCACGTCGGCCGGCCGCGGATTGCGGATTCGGGCCAGCACGGCACGGTCGTATGGCCGACCGACCGACCGGTTCAGGTAGTGGGAAATGACCGAATCGGAACGCGCGGCCGATTCGAAGGCGCTCAAGTGCCGGTTCCAGGCCGCCGATCGGGCCGAAGCCGGCAACGACTCCAGGTAGAGGACGGCGGCGTCTCCGCTGCCGGTGCACCGCCAGGCCGCTTCCAACCTGGATGTGCCGTCACCGGCCGATAGCGATCGGACCAGGCACGAGACGACCGGGTCGGATGACGAGGTTCCTGCGATGCGGCCCGCCGCGTAGGTCGCCAACTCCGGATGTTGGTCGAGTAGGCGGGCCGCCAGCCAATGATGATGGATGCTCTCGTCCCGTTGCAGCAACCGTTGCAACAGGATGTCGAATTGCTGGTTCGTCCGTTGTAATCCCGGTTGGGCGGCCGCCAGGTTGGCGGTCAGGATCAGGAGCAGAAGGACGAGGACGTACGGAGTCGTCGGTCTATTGGGCATGCCGGATGTTTCGGAACGCCAATATACCGACCGCCGCTCATATTGCTCAGTCGGGGATGATCACAATCACGTCTTCTTTCGCACCACCATGGTTCGAGAAGACGATGTCGTCTTTGCTTTGGTCGGCATCGGCTTTCACGGCAACGGTTTCAGCGGCAGGGGCCGAAGACAGGTTGGCGTCGGTTACGGAGGCGCAACCGGTTGCGAGAACGACAGCGAAAAGGGCGGCGACGGATACGGTGTGCTTTTTCATGGGTAGTCCTATGAGTCTGATGTTGACAGATTTGCGAGACGGTTGTTGTGAATTTGACGAACGGAATACCGGACAAACACACGAATTAGATCGTGTATTCGGCATTATGATTCACAGGTGGTCTTTTGCGACTGACTGTGGCCTACTTTTCGGATTTATTTCCCGTTCATGGTAATGATTCGCAAGAGTGCGAAATGTTACACGACCTTGTGTAATTTTTTTAATGGTTGATTTTATTGAACATAGTGATTGTCCGAGCCTTCCGCCAAAAAAAAAAATCATAGGTGGGAGGCGTTGGTGAGGGCGCTTATTTTGTATGCCATCCATCCACGTGTTCCGATTGACCCAACAGCCCGCGTATACCACCTCCCAAATCATCGAATCGGTGTTGCACCAAGACCATGCCACCTTCGATGCATTTACGCGGTTCATCCTGCCGAAGCTGGCGGATTATTTGCGGGCTACGGTGCGCGCGGCGCCCTCGATGGCGGAAGAATGTGCGCAGCAAGCACTTACGAATGTATACGAGCGCATCTTGGCCGGGCATTTCGAATCGGATGTGAACATCGTGGGCTATCTGATGACTTCATCCCGGAACGAATATTTCCGGCTGTTGCGGCGGGAGACCCGGGAGGGGGGTGCCGCTTTGGAAGAACAGCTGATGGTGAGCCCGGCCGAACAGTACCAGGAGTTGGTGGATGCGGAACGGGAGCGCATCCTGACGGAGTGCCTGCAGCAGTTGGACGAAGCCAGCCGGGGCTTCATCGAGTTCTACATGAGCCGGCCGGATGCGTCGTATCTGGTGGTCAGCCGGGAGTTCAACCTGTCTCCGGCCAACGTGCGCGTGCGCAAGTCGAGGATCCTGCAGCGCCTGCACGAGTGTTTCCGGCGGAAAGACGCCAGCTGAGGGAAACGGAAAAGGCGGCCTGGGGGAGCCGCCTTTCGGGTCATTCCACGATGAACGTGCCGTTCATCAGGGCCCAGTGGCCCGGGAAGGTGCACACGAACTGATACGTGCCGGGGGCGGGCGCATCGAACGTGAAGGTGATCGTCTCGCCGGGGCCGGTCATGGCGGAGGCGTAGATCACTTCCGGCATCTCCGGTACATAGTTCATGGCTTCACCGGCGGTAGCTGCGGCGGTACCGACCGCTTGCACGCTTCCGTTGGTCACGAGTACGAAGTTGTGTTTCATCAATTCGGACACACCTTCATTGACCAAGGTGATTTCAACCGGTTGACCGGCTTTCACACGGATTTCGCTCAGATTGAACTTCATCTGGTCACCGACGGAGCGCAACTCGATTTTGGTTACGGCCGGAGCGGTGGATTCCGTGGTTTCAGTGGCAGGGGTTTCTCCGCCACCGCAGGCGGTTGCGAGCAACGCAACGCCCAGTAGGGTCAGGATCAGGGAACGTTTCATGTTTGGGTCTATGGATTCCCGGCGTCGGGTTATGGCGCCGATACCCCAAACTACGGGGTAATCCGATTCAGAACCACGCGAATATGAGCGAGGTGGTGAACAGGATGAACCGGACCCTGAGGCGGAACAAGGCCGGATGGAACGCCCAATTCCAGGGGAATCCGCTGTTTCTGTGCCACCGGAAGAAGGCGTTCCGGTGCGCATCGCCTACGGCCAGGGAGATATGCCCGTGCAGGATGGTCAATGCGAAGGGTAGGGCGAACAGTGCGGCACCAGGCAGGTTGCCGACCACCACCCAATAGGGCCAAGCGAAAAGCAGCAGGAGAGGCCCGGTCAGCAACCAGTTGACCAGAAGGATCCTGCGGAAGTTGGCTACGGCCAATTCGCTTCGCATGGCTACCACGGGCTCATTCGTACCGCAACGATTCGACGGGTTGCACTTTGGTGGCCTTCCGTGCCGGGAACACACCCGCCAGGAATCCGATCAAGGACAGGGTGCCGATGGTCAGATAGATGGCCTCCGCACTGATGACGGGCGAGCCCAGGAACTGACCGGCTCCATCGTTCAGGTTCAGCGAGAGGATGAAGGCCACAATTCCCCATGAGATGAGCAATCCGAACAAGCCGCCCAAAGCCGATATGCTGATCGCTTCGAAGATGAATTGGGCCATGATGTGTCGGTTCCGGGCTCCCATGGCCTTCTTGACCCCGATTTCGCGGGTCCGTTCCTTGACGACGACGTACATGATGTTGGCGACGCCCACGCCCGCTATGAGTAGGGTGAACAGGCCGACCACGAACAGGAAGATGGTGACACCGGCACTCACTTTCCGGCTGATGTTCTCCTGTTCGATGAAATCCCAGACGAAGATGGCGTTCTTGTCGGTGGGGTCGAACTTGTATTTGCGTGCCAGCAGGTCGGTCACCGCCGCTTTCACTTCCAATTGGTGCTCCGGGCTGGTCGGGCGGATCAGAATGCTGCCCAGGTACCGGTTTCCGTACATGTTCCGGAACGTGGTATGCGGAATGATGATCCGGTTCGCATCGGGCCCGTTGTTCATCGAGGTCTGCAATTTCGGTTGCATGACCCCGATCACGGTGAAGGGCATGTCGTCGACCAACACGCTTTTCCCTACCGCATTCTCACCGGGGAATAGGCGGGCAGCCAATTCATTCCCTACGAAGACCACCCGACGCTGCTCGGTGACATCCCGTTCCGAAATGAAACGGCCACCCGATGCGGGGTACATGGTCCGCATGTCCTCAAACCCCGGATTCACGCCTTCGCCATAGGTGCTGGTGGCGGCGGCATCGGTTTTCAGTCGGATACCCCAACGTCCGTATTGGGGAGAGATGAACGCGATGTGCGGAACCGAATTCTGGATCAGGTCCACATCCTCCTCCACGAACCGGATGGGCCTTCCCACGCCCAGACCTTCGTGATTGATGGTGGTCTGGCCCGGATACAGGATCATGACCTGGTTGCCCGCGCCCAGCATGCCTTCCAGCATGCGGTTCCCCAAGCCCTCGCCGAATGCCAGCAACAGGATCACTGCGAAGGTGCCCCAGGTTATGGCGATGATGGTGAGGGAAGCCCGGAGCTTCTGGAGCCGCAGATCGGCGATGAATTCAGCGAATAGGTTTTTCCACATGGCGTGTCAGACTCGGAGGCATTCGACGATGTCGAGACGGGAGGCGCGGACGGCCGGCAACAGGCCGGCGGCCAGGGAGATCAGGGTCAGGACCACGCCGGCGGCCAAACCGACCATGGGGCTCATTACGGGCACACCGACGAAATCCTTGATGGGGAGTGCGGCCATGCCGCTGGTGATGCCCCAGCCGATGAGGTATCCCATACCGGCCCCGATACCCACGATAAGGAAGGTTTCGGTCAGGAATTGGAACAGGATGTGGCTGCGCCGGGCACCCACCGAACGGCGGATGCCGATCTCCTTCATGCGTTCCTGAACCACCACGAACATGATGTTGGCCACACCGATGCCACCTACGGCCAGCGTGAAGAAGCCGATGAGCCCCAGGAACCCGTTGAATCCGATGAAGAAGAAGTACATGAACTTCCAGAATTCATTGGTGTCCCAGATACCCAACGCGTCGGTATCGGTTGGGTCGAACCGATGTTTCCGCCCCATCACCTCATAGAATTGGGCTTTCACCTGGTCGGCTTCGGTCGGATTCTTCACCGTATAGATCAGGTTGTTGATGGCGTCGGTACCGTACATCACGGAATAGGTGGATGCCGGAATGAACACGCGGTCCTCGTCTCTGGCCGAGTAGGACGAATTCTGTGTTTTGGGGGCCATAACCCCGATCACGGTGAACGGATTGGGACCGATCTGTATGGTTTTGCCGATGGGGTCTTCTCCCTGGAAGAGCAATTGGGCCAAGGCGTTGCCCAGGAAAGCGACCCGTCGGCGTTGCGCCTGGTCTTGGTCGTTGAACCAACGGCCACCCGCTTCGGCGAAAATGTTGCGCATGGAACCGTAATGGGGAACCACGCCCGACAGGTTCGGATTATTCCGCCGTTCGCCATAGCGCACCGTCGTATTCCAACGGGAATACTCGGGTGCGATTTCCTTGATGCCGTCGATCTGGGACAGCACCAGTTGGGCATCACTTTCGCGCATCTGTACCCGGCGGCCGATGTTGTACCCCTCGAAGGTCTTGCTGGTACGGCCGTTGAACACGATGACGATCTCGTCGCCGATGCCGCGCATGTTCAGCGTGGTCTGGTTACGGAACCCGACCCCGAACGCCAGCAGAATCAACAGGGTGGCGGTTCCCCACATGATGCCGAACACCGTGAGGAACGTGCGCAACCGCTGTTGATTCAGATTGCGGAGGAATTCCGCCAGAAACGTGAGTAACGACATGGGTCAGCGCGATTCGGCGCCCAGGGTTTTCACCGGCCGTTCGAGCACGCGCTCGCCTTCGGCCAATCCGGCTTTCACTTCAACCGAAATGGCATCGCTGGCGCCGAGTTCGACCCGTTTTTCCGTACCCGTTCCTGTCAGCGTATCGGTAAGCACCTCCACATAAGCCTCGTTCTCACGAAACACGACCAGCCGTTCGGGTATGACCAGCACATTCTCCACCTTGTGGATGATGACATCGGCGTTGGCCGAATAACCGGCTCTCAGGGTCTGGCCTCTGGTATCGGTAATCACGATCTCAACCGGGAAAACGGTGGCGTTCTCCACCTTGGTCGCTTTCAGCGAGATCCGGCGGACCCTGCCGACCACGAACTCGCCGGGGAGCGCGCCCACTTTGATTTCGACCGGCATGCCTTCGCGGATCTTGCCCACATCGATCTCATCCACATTGCCTTTGAACAGCAGGTTTTCCATGGATGCCATGGACATGAGCGCCGTGCCCGCCTGGTACGAAGTGAGCGGTACCACCGGATCGCCGATATTCACCATCTTTTCGAGGATGTATCCGGAAATCGGAGCCTTGATGATGCTTTCGATTTCCACACCGTCGATCGTCACCGAGCCGGATTCGATCAGACTCAGGCGTTCCTGGGCGATTTGAAGTCGGACGGTGGCGTCGTTGAACTGGCGTTCCGTTTCTTCGAACTCGCGGTCGGATACCATGCCCCGTTCGCGCAGGGAACGTTGCCGATCGAGTTGGGAGCCGAGGGTGGTCACGTTGAGTTGGGCCAATTCCACATTCCGTTTGGCATCGGCCAGCTCCTGAGGTGTGGGATCGGGCGAGACCTCGATCAGCGGGTCACCCGCACGGACATAGGTACCCGGTTCGGCGAAGATGCGGCGTACCACGCCCGAAATCTTGGACTTCACCTGAACCTCGTTCTCGGGTTGGATGGTGCCCGTGGCCAAGGCTTTCTCAATGACCGACCCGCTGGCGACGGTCACGAAAGGCCGCGGCGCGGGTTTGTCGGATTCGGCGGTGGAGGATTTCCAGTACCAGGTGCCGGCCGATCCGGCAACGACGACAAGGGCCAAGCCCCAGAGAGTTTTTCGTTTCATGAGGAAATAGTACGGTGCGGATGATTAACAAGCGCTGCCCCTACGGCTTCGGTCGGGGGGCGGGTTGCCTATTTTCGGAATGAAGACGACATGGACGGATTTTTCGGTTCATACATTTGGCCACCATGACCACTCCCGAATCGGCTTTCCTCCATCAGGTCCGGCACAATCCCGTCTATGGGGATTTCGTGCGGGCCCTGGGTCCGGCCGATGGCGAATTCCCCTTGCTGCCGGTGGAGGCGTTCCGCACCGGTCGGGTATATGCGGCCGACACGCCGCCGGAGCTGGTGTTCCGTTCGAGCGGCACCACCGGCATGCGGCGTTCCGAGCATGCGGTTGCCAAGGCCGACCGGTACCGGCAGGCCGTATTCGCAGGGTTGGATCATTTCTATCCGGATTGGCGCCGTTTCGTCGTGGCGGGCTACACACCCGGGTACGACCGGAATCCCCATTCATCCCTGATCCACATGATCCGGATGTTGATAGGAGAGGATGCGTCCGGCTTGTCTCGGTTTCTGGAGCCCGGCCAACCCGTACCATCCGATTGGGCGGCGGCCGTGCACGCGAGCGGGCGTCCCGTGCTGCTGTTCGGCGCGGCATTCGGGCTCATGGATCTGGCCGAAGCGCATCCGTTCGCGCTACCTGCCGGTTCCATCATCATGGAAACCGGCGGCATGAAGACGCATCGGCGTGAAATGGACCGCCTCGACATGCATACCCGTTTGGCACAGGCTTTCGCCGTGCCTGCGGCGGACGTACACTCCGAATACGGCATGACCGAACTGCTCTCACAGGCCTATGCCGGCGGCGACGGCCGCTTCCGCACGCCTCCCTGGATGGCCGTCTCCATCCGCGACCCCAAGAACCCCATACTGTGTCTGCCCGACGGCGCCGAGGGCCTCATCGGCATATTCGACGGAGCGAATATCGATTCCTGCTGTTTCCTGCTCACCGGCGACCGCGGCCGGCGCCATCCCGATGGTTCGTTCGAGGTGCTCGGCCGGTGGAAGTCCGACAACCTGCGTGGCTGCAATTTCCTGGTGGACGAATGAGCACCTTCCACCCGGACGACATCCGCCACGCGGCCGCCGCAGCCCGGGCACAGGCCGTGCCGCCGCCGGCCGCCCTGCCGCTTCCGGTTTCGGTGTTGTGCCTGCATGCCGGCAACCTGCCTTTGGTGGGTTGGCAAGACGTGCTGGCCGTGTATCGGGCCGGCATGCGCTACGCCGGCAAGCTCAGCCGTAAAGACCCGGACCTGATCCCCGCATTCCTGGCCGAGACGGCCCTGCCATTGGCTCCGGTACCCGGCTTTCCCCTCCATCATACCGATCTGGCCGCTTTCCGCGGGTTGCGCGCCGATGCCGTGCTGTTTTCCGGCTCCGAGTCCAGCGTACCCGGGGTGTTGCGCCGTCTGCACGAACTCGACGCCGTGCACGATGCCACCCGTTTCCTGATCCGCACGGCGCATACCTCCCTGGCCTGGGTGGACCGCCTCGATACCGACACGCTCCGGGAGTTGGCCGAAGGCATCGCCCGTTACGACGGTGCCGGGTGCCGAAGCGTCCGCCGCATCCATTCGCCGCTCGCATTCACCCAGGCGGCCCGCCTGTTGGCCGACGCCGGCAGCCCCTTCGCCGACCGAACCCCGCCGCCGCGCATCCGATACCGCCAAGCCTATCTGCAGGCCATCGGCGCACCACATATCCGCATTGGCACGGTGCTGGTGAGCCCCGAACCGCCCCTGTGGGACGAAGACGGCTATGTGACCTGGGTGCAAGCACCCCTCGACCGCATGATCGCCGATGCCGCCGATCTCGGCGCCGGCCTCCAACAGCTCTATCATCCGGGAGCGGCCCCGCCGCCCGCGTTCCCGCATCCCCGCTGGGAGCCTCTTTCCCAAGCGCAAACCCCCGCCTGGGATTGGCGCCCCGACGGGATCGACCCCGTCTCGTGGCTGCTATCTCCGTATTTTCCGGCATGAGCGAGTACAACCCGTCGCGCATCGAACCCAAGTGGCAGAACCACTGGGTCGGGCGCAAGATCTTCCGGACCGACGACAGCGACCGGTCCAAGCCGAAATATTATGTGCTGGACATGTTTCCGTATCCGTCGGGGTCGGGCCTGCATGTGGGCCACCCCGAAGGCTACACCGCCACCGACATCGTGGCCCGGTACAAGCGCATGCGCGGGTTCAATGTGCTGCACCCCATCGGCTGGGATGCGTTCGGCCTGCCCGCCGAGCAATATGCCATCCAGACGGGTACCCATCCCGCCGTCACCACCCAGACCAACATCAAACGGTTCCGGGAGCAGCTTCAGGCTTTGGGATTCTCCTATGATTGGGACCGCGAGGTGGATACCACCGACCCGGCCTACTACCGATGGACCCAGTGGATCTTTCTGAAACTGTATGAGCGGGGGCTGGCCTACGAGGCCGAGATTCCCGTGAACTGGTGCCCGGCCCTGGGTACCGTGCTGGCCAACGAGGAAGTGATCGACGGCAAGTCGGAGCGGGGCGGCCATCCCGTGGTACGCTTGCCCATGCGCCAATGGGTGTTGCGCATCACCCGCTATGCCGAACGCCTGCTCGAAGACCTCGAAGGCCTCGACTGGCCCGAATCGGTGAAGGAGATGCAGCGCAACTGGATCGGCAAATCCACCGGCGCCGACATCATCTTCCGGCTGAAAGGCCACGATGCGGAGATCAAGGTATTCTCCACCCGGCCCGATACGCTGTTCGGTGCCACCTACATGGTGCTGGCGCCCGAACACCCCTTGGTGGACACCATCACCACGGCCGGCCAACGGGCCGCCGTTTCCGCCTACATCGAATCCGCTTCCCACAAATCCGACCTGGAACGCACCGAACTGGTGAAGGAGAAGTCGGGGGTGTTCACCGGGGCTTATGCCATCAATCCGGCCAACGGCGCGGAAGTGCCGGTCTGGATCGCCGATTACGTGCTCATCAGCTACGGTACCGGCGCCATCATGGCCGTACCGGGGCACGACGAACGCGATTGGGAGTTCGCCAAAACCTATGCACTGCCCATTGTCGAAGTGGTGGGCGGGGGAGACGTGACCCAGGCCCCCTGGACCGGCGACGGCAAGCTGGTACATTCCGGGTTCCTGGATGGCTTGGATGTGGCCGAGGCCAAATCCCGCATGATCGCCTGGCTCGAAGAGCGGGGCGCCGGCACCGGTTCGGTCAATTTCAAACTGAGGGATTGGAACTTCTCGCGCCAGCGCTACTGGGGCGAACCCATTCCGGTGATCCATGTGGACGGCGGCCCCAAACCGCTACCGGTGGACACATTGCCGCTCACCTTGCCCGATGTGGAACGCTACGAACCCAGTGGTACGGGCGAGTCGCCGCTGGCCACCATCACCGACTGGGTGGCCACTACCGACCCCGAAACGGGGCGCCCGGCCCGCCGCGAGACGAACACCATGCCCCAGTGGGCGGGTAGTTGCTGGTATTACCTGCGCTACATCAGCCCCGATTACACGCTGGGTCCGGTGGATCCCGACCGCGAGAAATACTGGATGCCGGTGGACCTCTACGTGGGTGGTGCCGAGCACGCGGTTCTGCACTTGCTATATGCCCGGTTCTGGCACAAGGTGCTGTACGACGCCGGCGTGGTTCATACCGTGGAGCCCTTCCAAAAACTGGTGAACCAGGGCATGATCCTGGGTGAAGACAACCAGAAGATGTCCAAGTCGCGGGGCAACATCATCAATCCGGATGATGTGATCCGCCAGTACGGCGCCGATTCCCTGCGCCTGTATGAGATGTTCATGGGTCCGCTGGAACAGGTGAAACCCTGGAGCATGCGGGGGGTGGAGGGCGTGCACCGGTTCCTGAAACGGGTGTGGCGGGTGTACATGCAAGAGGAGTCGGAGGCCTTGTCTGCCGACATCCGCCCGGTCGAAGCCACCCGCGAGCAGCTCAAGGTGTTGCACGAGACCATCCGCAAAGTGACCGAAGACATCGAGAACGGCCGCTACAACACGGCCATATCCCAACTCATGATCTTCAACAACGAAGCCATGAAATGGGAGGTGAAACCGCTGGAAGTGATGCGCACCTTCGTGCTGCTGCTCTCGCCCTTCGCCCCCCACATGGCCGAGGAGCTGTGGGAGAAACTGGGCAACCCCGAAACCCTGGCTTACGAGCCCTGGCCGGTGTGGGAGGAACGCCATCTGGCGGCCGATGCCTTCACCTATGCCGTGCAGGTGAACGGCAAGGTGCGTGCCCAGCTCACCGTCGACGCCGCCCTGGCCGACGACCAGGCTTATGTGATGGGTCTGGCCAAAGCCGATGCCACCGTGGCCAAATACCTGGAAAACGGCATCAAGAAAGAGATCTTCGTCGCCAAACGCATCGTGAATTTCGTGGTCTGAACATGCTCGACATCCATTTCATCAAGGAAAACCCCGATGCCGTGAAAGCCGGCATGCGTGCCAAAGGCGAAACCGACACCACCCTGGTGGACCAGGTGCTGCAGGTGGACGAAACCTGGCGCCGCCTCAAGAGCGAGGGCGACCAGCTCCGTGCCGATGCCAACGCCCAAGCCAAGGATGTGGGTCGCCTCATGGGTCAGGGCAAAAAGGACGAAGCCCAGGCCCTCATCGCATCCACCGGTGTCATGAAGGAACGGCTGAAGGAGCTCGAGGCCGCCGCGGCCGAGGCCGAAGCGCGCCGGACCGACCTGTTGCTGCGCATTCCCAACGTGCCCCATCCCAGCGCGCCCGTGGGTGCCACCCCCGACGAAAACGTGACGGTGCGCACCTGGGGCGAACCCCTCCCCCAGGAATGGCGGCGCCCGCATTGGGACATCGTGGCCGAATACGGGTGGATCGATTTCGAACGCGGCGTGAAGGTCACCGGCGCCGGTTTCCCCTTTTATGTGGGGTTCGGCGCGAAACTGCAACGCCGCCTTATCCAGTTCTTCCTGGACCGCGCCGGAGAGAACGGCTATGTGGAATTGCAGGCCCCGTATTTCGTGAACGAGGACAGCGCCCGGGGTACCGGTCAGATTCCCGACAAGGAAGACCAGATGTATGAAGCGCCCCGCGATGGTTTTTATGCCATTCCCACGGCGGAAGTACCGGTTACCAATTTCCACCGGGACGAGATCCTGGACGGGAAAGCGTTACCCATCAGATATGCCGCCCATACGCCCTGCTGGCGCCGCGAGGCCGGCAGCTACGGCAAGGACGTGCGCGGACTGAACCGGCTGCACCAGTTCGACAAGGTGGAACTGGTGAAACTGGTACACCCCGATACCAGCTACGACGAGCTCGAGTCGCTCCGGCGCGATGCCGAAGGCCTGCTGGAGGCACTCGGCCTGCCCTACCGCACCTTGCTCATGTGTACGGGCGACATGGGCTTCACCCAGACCAAGAAATACGACCTGGAAGTATGGGCGCCGGGCCAGCAGCGCTGGCTGGAAGTGAGCTCCTGCTCCAATTTCGAAACCTTCCAGTCGCGCCGCATGGGTATCCGGTTCCGCGGGGAAGACGGCAAACCCCGCCTGGTACACACCCTCAACGGATCGGGCCTGGCCCTGCCGCGGGTGATGGCGGCCTTGCTGGAGACTTACCAGCAACCCGATGGCCGTGTGGTACTGCCCGATTTCCTCGGTTGACAGATTACCGTTTTCTGTTTTCAGAAAACCGAAAACAGACTTCCGAACACGAGGATCAGGGCCAGTAGCGCAGGATCACGCCCATCACGGTGAAACTGACGGTCCAGTACCCGCCGTGGATGGCGGCGTAGGTCCAGGGACGGCGCTCGAACAGGCCGTTCACCACGATGGCCGGGGTGATCCAGCCAGCGCCGGTGAGCGCGCCGTACACGGCACCCATGGTCACATCGATTTCGGGGCGGCCGATGAAGTGGGCGAGGCAATACGACATGATGATGGCGCACACGAAGAAGCCGCCGAATATGGCACCCATGTTGGCGCCTTCCAGGTCTTTTTCGGTGAACCCGCAGGCTTTCATCCAGGCGTTGGCGAACAGGACGGGGCTGTACCAGAGCGCGCCGATGCCGAAAGCGGCCAAAGCCGCACCAATGACGGAGAGATGGTTGATTTCCATAGGTGACTGCAAATCAGGTGGTTAGGTGCGATGCACCGCCATAGTAGGAACCACGGCACCCGTTGTCAATCGGTCAGTTCGAATCCCGCCCGGGCCACACGCATTCCGTTCACCATCAGCTCCAGGGTATGGGTTCCGGCATGGTGTTTCCTTGTGGTCATTTCCCGGAAGGAATGGGTCCGTTCGAACCGGTGCGAACCGGCCTCCAAGTGCCGTTCCACCCCCACGAAGACCTTTTCCCGAATGGATCCGTCCGCCTTGCGGTAGCCGACCACATAATCGGCGCGCACGGGTGCCGCCGTGTCGAGCACGAACCCGAACGCGATGCGTGCACTGGCTCCGATGCGCGGCGCCTGCGGATGGATGGCGATGCGGGCCTCGCGCACCGCGGCTTCCGGCCGCCACCCGAACAGGGCCAGCGCCCGCGGATGCGCCCGCTTGATGAGCACGCGCATGGCGTGCCGCACCAGGGCGTCGGTATGCGGGTGGGTGCCCAGCCACCGTTCGGCCAGGTCGAGCGCCAGCTCCGGGTGGTCCTTGGCGATGTCGTTCAGATGGTTGGCCACCGAGCGGCGCACGTAGTCGCTGGGGTCGGTTTTGAGCCGCTCCAGGATGGGAAGCGTAGGGGAGGGGTCGCGCTGGAAGGGCTTGAGCGCCATGCCCCAAGGCAGGCGCGGACGCGAGCCCTCGCTGGCCAACCGGCGCACATGATGGTCCTCATGCCGGGCGAAACGCTCCAAGCGGGCCAGGGAACCGGCCGGATCGGCCAGCAGGAACGGCCGCACCGCGAATTCGGCCGTGCCCACACGGGTGCTCCATTCGAACAGCCGGAAAGCGGCCTCGGGATGCGCCCGGCCGTATATCTCGCCCACTTCCGACAGGCAGACCAATTGCAGGCCGTAGGGGTTGGGGTTCAACTCGGCATACAGGCGCTCGGAAACCCGTACCAGCACCTCGGCCGCATCGGGGAAGGGAAGGGCCAGGTGCGCATAGAGCACCTCGGCGGTGCGGCGGATGCGCGCCTTCAGCTCCAGGGCCGGGAAGTCGGCGCCGAGCACGGCGTTCCGGAATGCGACCGCATCGAATGCGGGCGTTTCCCGCCGGAGGGCGCCACCCAACCGGTCCAGGAATTCCGCATGCACGAGCTCCTTGAGCAGCATGCGCTTCCTATTTCCGGAATCCGAAATACACGGCCAGCACCAGGAATAGGAAGCTGAGGGCGTGGTTCCAGCGGAAGGTCTCGGTCTTGAACACGAGCAGCGCCACCAGCATGAACACCGTGAGGGTGATCACTTCCTGCAGCACCTTGAGCTGGATGAGGGAGAAGGGCCCGCCGTTCATGTCGGACCCGATGCGGTTGGCCGGCACCATGAACAGGTACTCGAAAAAGGCGATTCCCCAACTTACCAGGATGATGCCGAACAGGGACAGCTGCTGCAGCCCGCTGATTTCCTTGAACTTGAGATGCCCGTACCAGGCGAACGTCATGAACACGTTCGATATGATCAAAAGGATGATGGTATACAATGTCTTACTCATCCTTTATCCTTTATCCTTCATACTTCTTGCAGAGGCGCGAATTCCCTCAGCCGCAGTTCCAGCTCGGCGGGGTCTTCCAGGGCCATGAGGCCGATGCGGAGGTGTTTGCCGCCGGGGATGTTCTTCAGATAGCTGCCGTACTGTTTTTTCATCATGATTACGCCTTTGCGCTCGCCGTGGTGGGCCACGCTGGCCTTCAGATGTTCGATGCACAGCTCCACGCGTTCCTGCCAGGTGGGCTCGGGCAGGTGTTCGCCGGTTTCCAGGAAATGGGCCGTATCGCGGAAGATCCAGGGGTTGCCTATGGCCGCCCGACCGATCATGACGCCGTCCACCCCGTAGGTGTCGAACAGGTCTTTGACTTGCTCGGGCGTGGTGATGTCGCCGTTGGCGATGATGGGGATATGCAGCCCCGGGGTGTTCTTGAGGAGCTTGAAATACTCCCATCGGGCCGAACCCTGATAGCCCTGGGCCCGGGTGCGGGCATGCACGGTGAGGGCTTTGATGCCCAAGGCCTGGAGCATGAGGGCCACTTCCTGAATACGGATGGTGGCGTCGTCCCAGCCGAGGCGGGTTTTGACCGTTACCGGTTTGGTGCGCACCGCATCCACCACGGTGCCGGCCATGCGTTCCATGAGGCCGAGGTCGCGCAGGCAGGCCGACCCGGCGTTCTTGTTCACCACCTTATATACCGGGCAGCCGAAGTTGATGTCCACCAGGTCGGGACCGGCGGCTTCGGCGATCCGGGCGGCGCCGTGCATGGCCTCCTCGCGACCGCCGAAGATCTGGATGCCGAAGGGGCGCTCCATTTCCTCGAACTCCATTTTGAACATGGATTTGGGCGCTTCGCGGATCATGGCCTCCGATGAGATGAACTCCGTGTACACCACCGCTGCCCCCATGCGCTTGCACATTTGGCGGAAGGGGGAGTCGCTCACGTCCTCCATGGGTGCCAAAACCACGGGCCGCGGGCCCAGATCGATCGGTCCGATGTTCATCCCCAAAGATAGGGAGTTGGGAGTCGGGAGTCGGGAGTTGATCCGAATCGCGACATACCGTTGTACTGTAGTACAGTAGTACTGTAGTACTGTAGTACCGATATGGAACCGCTTCCCCAGGATTTCCCGGGTTCGGGGTATATTCCGGGGTCTTTGTCATCCACCTCATTCCGACCCATCATGGCCAGCCCAAAGATCGAATCGTTGCTCGGCGCCGAAGCCGAATCCCTGCTATCGCACACCTGCACCACCATTCCGAAAGAATCGTTGCATCTGCCCGGTCCCGATTTCACGGACCGCATCTTCGCACCCAGCAACCGCAGCATCCGGGTGATGCGCAACCTGGAATGGCTGTTCAATTCGGGTCGGTTGGCCGGCACCGGGTACCTGAGCATCCTGCCGGTAGACCAGGGCATCGAGCATAGCGCCGGTGCCTCCTTCGCCAAAAACCCCATCTATTTCGATAGTGAGAACATCGTGAAGTTGGCCGTGGAGTCGGGCTGCAACGGGGTGGCTTCCACCTTCGGCGTACTGGGTTCCGTGGCCCGCAAATACGCCCACAAGATTCCCTTCATCGTGAAGGTGAACCACAACGAGCTGCTCACCTACCCGAACAAATCGGAGCAGGTGCTGTTCGGTACCATCGAAGACGCCTACAACATGGGTGCGGCGGCCATCGGAGCCACCATCTATTTCGGTAGCGACGACGCCACCCGCGAGATCGTCGAAGTGGCCGAAGCATTCGCCTATGCCCACGAACTGGGTATGGCCACCATCCTGTGGTGCTACACGCGCAACAACGCCTTCAAGAAAGACGGGGTGGACTACCACGTGAGCGCCGACCTCACCGGCCAGGCCAACCACCTGGGCGTCACCATCCAGGCCGACATCATCAAGCAGAAACTCCCCGAGAACAACGGCGGCTACAAAGCCATCAACTCGGGCAGCTCCTCCTACGGCAAGCTGGACGAGCGCATGTACACCAAACTCACCACCGACCACCCCATCGACCTCACCCGCTACCAGGTGGCCAACTGCTACATGGGTCGGCAAGGACTCATCAACTCCGGCGGGGCCTCCGGCGCCAACGACTTCGCCGACGCCGCCAAAACCGCCGTCATCAACAAACGCGCCGGCGGCATGGGCCTCATCTCCGGCCGCAAAGCCTTCCAGCGTCCCATGAACGAAGGCGTGCAGATCCTCAACCTCATCCAGGACGTGTATCTGGACAAGGGCGTGACGGTGGCCTGATCGGACCAAGTGCGAAGTGCGAGGTACATGGTGCGAGGTTAGGATCTCAGGTGACGTTGGAAAGCCAGCGCCTGAGGAATCCAAGCCTCGACCATGTCGGCCAATTCGGTTCC
>JANJTJ010000003.1 GCA_024711145.1 Balneolales bacterium | reverse complement strand
GTAGTCGGAACCCGGTACCGTGATCACCCGGTGCAAGCCGGTGATGGGGTCGCGGGTCACGGATGCTTCAACCCCGCGGGCACGGGCCGAATCGGCGAAGACCCGCGCTTCCACGCTGGTTCGGAAGGCCCCGAGCTGGGTGGCGAACTGCAGACCCGATTCATCCAGGTTGGGTACATCCATTTCGAATGCGTCGTCGAATTCGGTTCCGGTCAGCACATCCACGATGGACCTGGCCTGCAAGGGGGAGTCCAATTCGCGGCTGAAGACCCGATACACCCTCAGGCGTTCGGAATAGGCGATTTCGAAGGGCACGCCGGTCGCGTCTTCGATGATGAGTTTGGCCAACATGGCCCGCGAGAAGGTGGGCATGGCCGCGCCTTGCACCCGATGCGCGTGCGGTATGACCACCGGAACTGGCACGGGCTCGGGTTCCGGTATGGCGATTACGGGTACCACGGGCACGTTCGGCACCAGCATGAAATCCAAGCCTGCGATGTAGTCGCCCCCGGCCGTCTGACGGACGGTGAAGCTGTACTCCGATTTGTCCGGCGTGGCGTTCAGGATGCGCGTTTGGGAGGTGTCGATGTGGGCGGTGTACTCTCCCGGCGGTATCTCCATCTGGTAGAAGGTGCCGTCGAAGAAGGTGCGCGCCTGGAACTGGTGCTTACCATCGGTGGACCGGATGAACACGGTGGCGCCCGGCTGGGGCTGGTCGCCCCGGGCACCCTGTATGCGCACGCTGCCTTCCACCACGCCCGTGTTCAGGAATCGGACCGGTATGTGCTTGAACTGGTTCGGGTCTGCGATGAAGGAGAATTCCTTGTTCTCCGGCACCAAGGTCGGGTTCGAAAGGGCCGCCATGTTCATGGAGGCGTTGTAGCGGTCGTACGGACGCAATTGCGAGAACACGAGGTAATCGCCCATCAGGCGAGATTGGGCGCCGGCCCCTTCCACCCGTAGGCCTTCCTCCAGAATCTTCTCTTCGGTCTCCTGGCGGATGCCGTCGTCGTTCTCGTCCACGAACAATTGCGCGATCACGCCGCCGCGGCCTACCTGGGTGCGGCTGTCCAGGATGAGCAGGCGGCTGCGGGGATCGAAGGCCACCGACCCGCGCAGGGTCTGGTTCATGGTGATCAGGTCGCCCGAGGTGCGGAACGAGGTGCCCGAGCGGGCCCGGCCCAGATCGATGCTGATGGTCATGAACAGGATGTTCAACCCCCGGTCGAATTGCCTCGAGTAGGTCATCTGGAGGCTTCCGTTGGCGAAGAGGTTCCGGGATAGCGCCAGCTCGTACTCGCTGGGCTTCGATTCCATGTCGTCGAAGATCAACCGGTTGTAGATGAACACGCCCCGAAACGGCGCCCAGAGGTCGCGCGAACGGGTGGTGGAATAATTGACCGAAATGAACTGTTGGGAGTTCACATCGTCGGCAGCGACGGCATTCTGGCGGATGTTCCACCGGCTGCCCGTGCGGAAGGTGACCCGTTTGACCCGGAAGGTGGCGTCTCCGCTCAGGGCGTGCGAGTTGAGGCCCTGGAATTCGGTGCGGCTCACCGTGCCCCGGATGGCGAACGATTGGCCGAACAGCGGCAGCATGTGGAACCCGGTGAAGCTGTATTGGGCGTTCACACCCGACCGGATGTCGGCGTATTTCCGGGTAAACCGGTGCGCCGAAGCGGATATGTAGCTGTTGCTGGGCGATTGCACATACATGTTCACCCCGGTGCTGTACCCGGGCGACCAATCCACCGCGGTGATCACATCCCGGAAGAGCTTGGTGTTCCACTGGATGCGCGTTGCCTGGGTGGCATTCGGTCCGGTCAGGTACTCGTAGTTGCCCACCACCGAGTTGTTCCGGTTGATGCCGTAGGTGAGGGTGGTGTTCAGCTTGTTGGCGTCTCCGATGAAGAAATCGCGCTGGGTGCTCCCGAACGACACATCATAGCGTACTTCTCCGGCCGGTGCGAAACTGAACGGGATGTTCAACCGGCGGGAGCTTTCCTCCACCCGGCCGTCGGGCAGGTATTTGACGATTCGGATGTCGTTGATACCGTACACCACCGGTATCGTGAGATTCATGATGCCGGTGTCGTCGGCGCGTTTGTAATCGTAGAGCTGTCCGTTCAGGTACAGCTCCACTTGCGTATTGAACTCCACATTCTCGGTGAAGGTGTAGTATTCGTACACACGCTTGGGATACAGGGGCTCGTTGGTCAACCGGACCCCCCGGATGCCTCCGCCGCTGAGCACGGCATTGGTCGACAATTCGCCTACCAACACCTGTTTCACGAACCCGTCGGCGTTGTAGTACCGCCAACGGTTGCCGGACGTGTTGGACGAGGTCTGGCCGGTGGGGGAATAGGACCCGCTCCACCCACCTTGGAAGTCGCCACCGAGGATTTCGGCCCCGTATTGCATGCTTCCGGTGTAATTGGGCCGCTGCCAATCGGTAGTGACCGCGGCCATGTTGTAATCCAGCATGAACCCGTTCAACAGGCGGTGCCGACGCGGAATCAGCGGGTCGTAGTAGGTGAGCACCCCTCGCGCATCGCCCAGGCGGTTGCGGCGCCGTTGCAGGTCGGCGCGGATCTGCACGGGCAGCCGTTCCTCTGACGTCACTTTCAGAAACAGCAACTCCAGGTTCACATCCGCCACGATGCCGAATACGGGCAGAAACAGATCGGCCCGCAGATAGATTTCCAGATCGGTGATGTGGTAATCGTCGGCTTCGAGCACATCGATGTTGCCCGTAACACCCGTGTACCGGCCGGTGGTCAGGTTGAGTGAGTACGACCGCGACAGGTTGCCCACATACCCGGATACGCGCCGACCGGGCCAATCGTAGCTGTTGTAGATGAACAGCGGATCGAGAACCGGCTTGAGGGGCAGATAGAAATGCTCCCCGTCGTGATAGGCGATGATGTCGGTCTGCACCAGATGGCTGAACCGGTACACCAGGGGGACCTCATCCAACTGCCGGGCTTCGGCGTTCTGAGCCACCGCGCGGGGTAGTGCGAAGCCGCCGATCCATACGATCGACAACCATGCGAGGAGATATGGGAAACGGGCCCGGTGCATAAAATGACTGCGGGGCCAAGTTAGCCCCGCACGCCGTTTCCGATTGTGAGAAGATTCTTACCGGATGGTGACCGGGAAATTCATCACGGTCGGTTCCATGGGGAAATTCAAGGCCCGGGGCACATCGGCACGTTCGGCTTCATACACCACTCGGAAGGTGTAGGTACCCGGTGCGAGGGCATCGACCGGAATGTTGAAATTCCGCATGCCGTTGGTGTACACCGAGGTGATCTGCACATCCTTGAAGACTTCCCGGTTCTCCGAATTGAAGACCAGCAGCTGGATGCGGCCCAGGAACGGCGCCGTGCGGGTCATTTCCACCCGGTACACGAACAGGTGGTTGGCCTCGTCGTGGTTGGCGATCAACCGGCCGTTGGAGATGGCCACACCGGCGGCCACATCGCCTTTCCGGTAGAAGACCCCGATGGTCTGGTTGAAGATGAAGTTGAGCTGGGTGGCTACGGCGTCGTTGCCTTCGGTGGCGGTGATCACCCCGGCCTGGGGCGTGGAGGTGATCCGGGCGCGGGTCCAGTACACGCCGTTGGGCTGGGCGTTTTCGGGCCGCACGGTGAGGCGTACCGTCTGCCGTTGGCCGGGAGCCAGCGTGAAGGCCCGCGGGAACGCGCGGATCTGGCTGTCGATGCCTTTGGTGAGGGCCAAGGTGGTGTCGGTGCGCGACAGGCTCACGTTACCGAGGCTGTCGGCCTCCGGATAGCCGAATTCGAAGCCCACCTGGATGTCCTGGTTGGTGTTCGAATTGTTGATCACGATGAAGGACCCGAAATTGTTCTGAATGAACACCGTGGTCGGTGAGATGGTCACCTGGGCGGCTGCAGGAGCGATTCCGAGGCCGATGAAACCCATCAAACTGACAAGGCCGACTGCGAGGCGGGTGCGTATGCGGAATCCCATGGAGGTCCGGTTAGGTGTCGTAAAAACAAGAAGGGTTGGCCGGTAATATAACCAACCAACCCTTCAACGTTCAATCCGGCGGATTTATGTGACCGCGGTCAGAAGAAGTTCGCGTTGATCGTGATCGATCCGCGGAACTGGGCACCTTCTTTGCCGGTCATGTCGGCGGCTTTGATGTGGCCACCGATGAAGATGCGGCCGTACACGGTTGCACCGATACCGTTGTCGGAAATCAGTTCTACCGTATCGCCGGCGACGTAGGCGGCACCGGTGGTTTCGCTGGTGTTGGAGTAGGCATACTCCAGATATACCGTGATGTCGTCTTCAACGGCATTTACGTCGGAGATCAGCACGCTGTCGGGTACTACGATTTCAACGAAGGCGCTGTCGATACCGGCTACGAAATCGACCATGCCACGCTGGGCGGATTCACCGGAGTTGTGGATGGTTCCACTGGTGGCTACCACGTGGGCGGAGTCTGCGATGTTGGTGATGTTGCCGAAGGTCAGGTCCTGGACTTTTTCCATTTCCAGAATGGCGTTGATGGTGGCCGACACGTTGACGGTGGCGGTGGCATCATTCGGAGGAGCTTGAGCGAAAGCTACAACCGGCACGAACAAGGCGACGAGGGCGATGAGTTTTTTCATTGGAGTTTGAAGCGGTGTGGTTGAGTGAAGGATCTGAAAGTCTGTCGAGAGTTTGTTGTCCGTCTCTCTGAACCCAAGGTACCGGCTTGGGATCCCCTGTTGCGGTTAGGGTTTCTTAACCGAAAGGCGCTGCAGGGCCGAAACGGGCCATCGGGTGTTAAGAAAACCCAAGCATTTCCGTTGAACCTGTCAATAATGGATCAGGACGGTCACATCGCCCACGTAAGCGCCTTCGGGTGCCGAACCCACTTCGGCCCGGCCGCCGACCAGGATGTAGAAACGGCTGTATTGCCCCTGGGAGCCGGTAGAGGGAACATGGTAGGCACGGCCCGAGGGGGGCAGATCCAGCAAACCGGCGGGTTCCAACCCGAGACGGGGGTCGCTGCCCGAATACAGGGCGAACCGCAGCTGCACGGGCATGGCACAGCGCCGGCCCAGGCAATACACTTCCTCCGCGGCGGTGAGGCTGTCGGTGGGAATCACCTCCAACAGGATTTCGGCGGCGTTGATCACACTCACGGCGAAGATGCCGGCGTTCAGGTCCGAGAACCCGATGGTCTGTTCCGATTCCCGGATCATGGCCCCGAAATCCAACGGTTGCATCACCTCGATGGTCACTTCCGCATCCACTTGGAAGTTGAATTGGATGAACTGGGCCGATACACCCATCGGCCAAAGCCAGAGCAGGAGGGCGAGTGAACGGGCCGGCATCGGAATCAGAAGTATTCGATGTTGATGGTGATCGTATTGGAATACGAACCGGCCACCATGCCAGGCCCCGCCGTCAACGTGCCGTACAAGTAAACGAAGGCGATATCGGTGGGTACCACCGGAGGCAACCCGGGCGTGGGCGTGGGCGGTGGAGCCGGCGGACCCGCCCCGCGACGGCGTATGGGAAACCGGGCCGTAGAGCCCACGAAGGGCCGGGCGGTGGTCGTCTCGTCGAGGAGCTCGCCCCCGTTGGTGTAGGAGAATTGCAGGTTGAGGGCGGCCCGGCAGTCGTCCACCGGAGTGCACCCCGGATCCCCATCCAGATACAGGTAGGCGGGCGCCTGGATGTCCACCACGATGTCCATGAAACGCCATCCTTCCAGTTCGATCACGGCGTCGTAGCCATCACCGATCTCGACTTCTTTCACATCGTCGTTCATGAGGACCTGGAACCGCAAATCGCGCACCTTGAACGCCGTGACCGTCAGCGCGCCGTGCTCGTTGCGGTAATAATCGGCGAAATTGATCTCCTGGGCCTGCAGGGAGGCCGCGGTGGCGAGCAAGCAGGCGCTGGTCAGGAGGAGGAATTTCATAGGTAGTCGATCTCGAGGGCGAACTCGCCCTCGTACTCGCCGATGTCGATGCCGGCCAGGTTGAGACGTCCCCCGATCCAGAAATAGTATTCG
>JANJTJ010000093.1 GCA_024711145.1 Balneolales bacterium | reverse complement strand
GATGCGTATAGGACATCCCCGAATATAGTGCGGATCCATTACAGCGAACGCATGGCTAAAAGGACCCTACGTCAAGCGTCAAACTTCAAACGTCAAACGTCACCCCTCCCCCATCTCCCCCGCCACCTCTTTCCCCAGGGCCATGCCCAAGGCCACGCCCATGCCGGACAGGCCGGCTGCCACCCATACGCCAGGCATGGGTTGGGCCAGGTGCGGGGTTTTGCGGCCTTCGGGGAACCCCATGATGCCGCTCCACTGGTCGGTGACCGCCTCCACGCGCACGCCCAGGGTATCATGCAAAAAATGCCACAGGTACTCGTGAATGACCGGGTTCACGCCGGCTTCCATGGTGCGCTCGCCGGGTATGTCCAGGTGCCTCCCGCCCCCGATGAGCAATCCGTCCTCCACATCTCGCCAATACACGAAGCCGCGTTCGGCGTGCCAGCTGCCGGTCCAGCGCTCCATCCCCTCCCCCCGCACCACGAGTACCAGTCCGCGGGCCGGGTGAACCACCGGCATGCCGGGGATGGATCCGGTGAATCCGTTGGTGGCCACCAGGATGCGCCGGGCCTGGATGGTTTCGCCGCTGACCAGATGCACGTGGCCCGGCTCCACCCCCGCCACGGGCATGCCCCATTGGATGCGGCCGCCGGCTTCGCGCACGCGCCGGTGCAGGGCCTGCATGAGGCGCCCGCTGTGCAAATGCCCTTCGATGGCGATGGAGATGGCCGGCTTGCCGTTGATGCGGGTGGCGGCATATACATCCGCTTGCCCGGATATGTCTTTCAGATACCGGTTGAACCGGGGTATTTCGGCGGCGCAGCGCTCGAAATCGGCTTCGTCGAGGAAGAGTTCGTGCCCTCCGGTCATGCGGTGACCCGTTTCGGCCGCCGGCAGCTCCTGCTGCAACAAGCGCAGGCCTTCGTACCGGCGGCGGATGCGGTCCACCACGTCGGCTTCGGGCTCGTGGGCCAGGTCGTCCAGGCCTTCGCCCACGGTACCGAAGGTGGTGAAGCCCGCATTCCGGGTGCTGGCGCCGCCGGGGTGCGCGGCCCGTTCCAACAGGACTACCGATGCGTCGGGATGCCGCCGCAGATAATGCAGGGCGGTCGAAGATCCCGTGATGCCCGCCCCCACGATGACCAGATCGTGCGGGTCGCTCCAGGCGGTGCGTTCCCAGTAGGAGATCATATGCCGGCCTCCACCGTCAGCTTCCGCATCCATTCGGCAACCTCCGGGCTGCCCTCGGCCGGCGCCCAGGGCGCGAAATCCTTGTCGTCCATGGCCGAATAGGGCCCTTTCTTGCACTCGAAGATGCAGGTATCGGGCGCGGTGACCAGGAAACTGTGCCAAACGTCCGGTTCCATGTCCACCACGCAGGTGGGCGTTCCGGCCTCGGCCGTGAATCGGGAGCGGATGCTGCCGTCGGCGTTCCAGATCAGATAGACCAACCGGCCAGAAATGAGGCAGATGGATTCGCTGGCACCCGACCCCCGATGGATGTGCGGACGGATGTAGGTGCCCGGTTGCATGAAATTGAGCATGCGTTGCACGGGGGCGTCCTGCCGGCGGTGCAAGGGCAGGATGATGCGGAGACGGGGACTGCGGCGGGCCGCCTCGTGCCCTTGGGCCAGTTGGTCGGCATCGGAACGCCAGACGCCACCCGAGACATTTGGGAAAGAAACCATCTGAAAAAGGATAAAGGATGAAGGATGAAGTATAAAAGGGGAAACGCCCTCTGACCCACCAAATTCATCCTTCATCCTTCATCCTTCATCCTTTATCCTTTATCCTTACCCGCCATGCGCCCCTTCGATCTCCACCTTCCCACCCGCATCCTGTTCGGTCCCGAGCAGGGCGCGGCTTTCGCGGCCCATGTGGCCGGCCTTTCCACCCGCGTGTTCGTGCTCACCGGCGGCGGCTCCGTGGCCCGGCTCGGGTACCTGGACCAGGTCCTGGCTTTGCTGGCGGCCCGCAAGGTGACCACCCACTTGTTCGCCGGCATCGAACCGAATCCGCAGTCGGTCACCATCAACCGGGCGGCAGCCGAAGCCGGGACCTTCGGCGCGGGGCTCATCCTGGCATTGGGTGGCGGTTCGGTGATGGATGCCGCCAAGGCCATCGCCGGCCTGGTCGCATGCGGAGAAACGGATATATGGGAATTCGTGCTGGGTTCGCCGAAACGGGGCCGTCTGAACCGGGCGCTACCCGTGGCCTGCATACCGACCACGGCCGCCACGGCCTCGGAAGTGACCCCCTATGCCGTGATCTCCAATGCGGCGGTGGACGGCAAGGCGCCCCTGGCCGGCGGACAATTCAAACCGGTCGTGAGCTGGCTGAATCCCCGTTTCACCCTGGATCTGCCGCTCACGGTCACCCGCGACGGTGCGGCCGACATCCTCAGCCATGTGTTTGAGAACTACCTACTCGGCGGCGACGAGTCGCCCCTGGCCGACGGCTACAGCGAAGCCGTGATGCGGACCGTGATCCAGACCCTGCCCCGGCTGACCACCGACCTGCGCAACGAGGCCTTCCGGGGCGACCTGCTCTGGGCTTCCTGCTGCGCGCTCAATGGGTTCCAGACGGCGGGCCGGCAACCGGCGGCCTTCGCCATGCACGACATCGAGCACGGCATGAGTGGCGTGAACCCGGCGCTGGCGCATGGCCGCGGCCTGGCCACCCTCTACCCTGCCTATTTCCGTTGGATGTGGGACCAGGACCGCGCCCGGGGACGCTTCATGAAACTGGGTCAGGCCCTGTTCGGCACCGACGATTTCCTCAGCGCCTTCAACGTGTGGCTCAAGGCCAACGGCTTATGGCAATCGGCCTCGGCCGTGGGAGTGCCGGAGTCCCGCTTCGGCGATGTGGCCGACCACACCGTGCGGGTCTATGGCAACGGCAGCCAGATCAACGCGCTCGGGCCGGTGACGCGCGACGATATCATGACCATCCTGCGCATGACCGAAGCGCATACGTGAGCCTGAAACCGCACATCACCCGCGACGGCTCCTCCACGCTGTGGTCGGAGCGGTTCGGGCAGTACTACCACAACCCCAACGGGGCCGAAGCCGAAAGCCGCGAAGTCTTCTTCGACCGGGGCGGAGTCTGTGCCGACCTGCAGGCCGGTCGGCCGGTCCGCATCCTCGAAGTGGGGTTCGGCACCGGCCTCAACCTGCTGCTTTTCAGCGAATATGTGGACGCGGTCGGCAGCCAGGGCCACAGCTATGCGACCTTCGAGAAATTCCCGTTGGATGAGGAAACCGCCCGCACCTTGAACTACCCGGGTACCGGGCGCCTGGTGGAGCTCTTCGCCGGGTTGAAACCGGGGTGGAACCGACCGGAGTGGGATTCCCGCATCGACCTGCACATCTGGGTGGGCGATTTCGCCGATGGCATGGCGCATTGGTCCGAGGCGGACCTCCCCCCCGCCACCCATGTGCTGCACGATCCTTTCAGTCCGGCCGCATCGCCCGAACTATGGAGCGAAGAAGCCTTCGCCGAGCTCAGGCGGGTGTCGGCGCCAGACGCCCTGCTGAGCACCTATGGCGCGGCCAGCGCACCGCGCCGGGCCATGGCGGCGGCCGGTTGGCAGGTGGCGCGGGCGCCCGGCGCCCTGGGCAAACGGGAGATGACCCTCGCCTCGCCCGATGCGGAACGGATCCGATTGCCTTTCACGCGGCCCTGGTAGCCGATCCGAATCCGACCTCAGTCGTCCGAGGCGATGTGCACCGTCTGCTGCGGGAAGGGGATTTCGATGCCTTCCTCGTCGAACCGGCGCTTGATCGACTCGTTCAGTTCGTTCTTCACCTGGATGAAATGCTCCTTGGTGGTCCATACCAGGAACATGAAATCCACACTGGATGGACCGAACGATTGGAAATTGACCTGGGGTGCGGGTTCCTGCAAGGCCAGCGGATGGTCGTTGGCGATACCCAGCAGCACCTGTTTCACCTTGGCCAGGTCTTCCTTGTAGGCCACCCCTACCGACAAATCGATGCGGCGGATGGGGAAACGGGTAAGGGTGGTCACCTCCGACTTGATCAGGATTTCGTTCGGAATGCGGACGAACCGGTTGTCGAAGGTGCGCAGCTTGGCCGACAGGGTGTCGATGCTGAGCACCACGCCCGTGGTGCCGCCCACCTGGATCACATCGCCCACCACGAAGGGTTTTTCCGCGATGAGGAAGAACCCGGAGATGATGTTGGATACGCTGGTCTGCGCCGCGAACCCGATGGCCACACCGAACACGCCGGCGGCGCCCAACAACGGCCCCAGACTGAACCCGAGTTCGGTCAGGAAGACCACGAGCACGATCACCATGAGCACATACCCCAGGATTTTGCTGGCCAGCATGCCATAGTGGGCGCTGTGCTGTTTGGTCACCCAATTGCGCACGGCGCGACGCACCATGTAGAGCACCGGCAGGGCGATGGCCAGAAAGATGAATCCCTTTATCAACCGTTGGATGAATTCCGGGGTGAAATAGGCTTCCAGGGCTCCCAATTCCATGATCACTCCGTGGCTTCTTTGAACAGGTACATGGCGCGTTCGGCCAGCCCTTTCTTATGGGGTAGGCGGGCATCGCTCAACTTTTCGGCGCCGGGCAGTTCGGCCGGTGCCAGGCCGTCGTTCCGTATTTCGGCGCTTTCGGCATCATCGTCGAAAACCACCTGGGTATCGTCGGCCCAGAGTCGGCCGTTGTGCCGGAAAATGCTCAGGCGTTCGGTGCGCAGCGAGAGTTTCTCGATCTGCAGGTTCCGTTCCGATTCGTTCCGGATATCCAGAATGCAGACGATATGGTGGTCTTGAATGAGCTCGAGCGGCATTTCCCGCCGGGCCGAGGTGGCCACCCAATAGCAGAGCTCGCCACCCACGAAATCGCCGAACCAGGTGTTGGACAGGTTCTGCGAGGGTACTTCGTGCAGGCGCACGGGCAGCCCCGAACCGACCACCTCCACCCCTACCCAGCACGGAATGCGGGTATAGATTTTGGCCCGGGTACCTCTGAGCAGATGGAAGGGGAATTCGGACCGCACCACGGCCGGCTTGTCGGGCATGAGGGGAACCAAGCGCACCCGGGTGTCCGATTCGCGAAGCACGTACCGGCTCCAGGAGGCCGGGTGGGTGTCGGGGCCGGCGTTGTGGGTGGAGGCCACGTGCAGTTCACCCGATTCGCGGCGGAACCACAAGGTGAGCGGGCCGATGTCTTTGCGGACCAGGGCTTCTTCCGGAACGCCGAAGGGGTCCCACGGGCGGGCGGTATCGGAAAACATGCCCGAAAATAGGGTTTTTTGCCTAAAATGCCGGTATGGCTAACCGACACAAGCGGGGATTGGCCCCGGGCACCCTGGTGCACACGGGCGACCGGAAAACCGATATCCAACACATCCGGGTGATGGATTACACGGCCGAAAGCCTGGTCGACAACCCGGCCGCCACCATGCACGACGTGTTCGCATCGCTGGGGAAAGCGGGCGATGTGAGCTGGATCCGGATCACCGGGTTGCACGAGATCGAGCCCATCGCCGCATTGGGTCAGCGCATCGACGTGCATCCGTTGGTCATGGAAGATGTGTTGAGCACCCGCCAGCGGCCCAAGTGGGAAGCTTACGACGATTACGCCTTCCTCACCTTCCGCATGCCCCGGGACCTGCCGGGTACCCGACGGTTGGAGACCGAGCAGGTGAGTCTGATCATCTCGAAAGATTGCGTCATCAGTTTCCACGAACAGGACCATCCGGCCTTCGATGCCGTGAACCAGCGGTTGCAGGACCCCCGCACCCGCCTGCGCAAGGCCGGAGCCGATTACCTGGCCTATGCCCTGGTGGATGTGGCCGTGGACCAGGCCCTGGCGGTGCTGGACGACCTGTATGCCGAATTGGAAACCATCGAAGAGCGCTTGTTCGTGAACCCGGAGTCCGCCGATTACCGCCGCATCCACCGCATCCGGCGGGACCTGACCCATATCCGGCGGGACACCTCCCCCCTGCGCGATGTGCTGGCCAGCCTGGGGCGTTCCGAATTGCCCTTCATGACCGGAGAGGTATCGCCATACCTGCGGGATGTCTCGGACCATGTGGACCGTGCCGTTTCGGGATGCGAGCACGCCACCGACATCTGTGTGTCCCTGCTCGACAGTTGGACCGCCCAGGCGGGCATCCGCATGAACGCGGTCATGAAAGTGCTCACCGTCATCAGCACCGTATTCATACCCCTCACCTTTCTGGTGGGGGTGTACGGCATGAATTTCGAGCACATGCCCGAACTGGCCTGGCCCTGGGCCTACCCGGTACTGTGGGTCATCATGGTGGGGCTGGCCGCAGGCATGTTGATCGGGTTCCGGCGCATGCGTTGGTTCTAAGCAAGAAAGGTGGCAATTCGGGCAAGTGGAGTGGTCTGCGAATGCCCATATTGTGGATGGATACAACCGCCAACATGAACCTTTAGACCTCCAATGCCATGCGGATCCTCGTACCTACCGATTTCAGCGAATTCAGCCAGTTGGCTTTCGAACATGCGGCCCGGGTGGCCGACTGGTTCGGCGGCACCGTCATTCCGTTCCATGCCTATCTGCCGGTATCGGAAATGGACAGCTTCTACTACACCGGGGTAGGCGTGGCCGGCCATGTGGATTACGAGGCCGTGGAGGCTTCCATCCGCGAACGGCTGGATGAGATCGCGGCCCGCCATGTGGATGCCGCGCATCGGAGTCCGGGCCGCATCGGCATCGGCAATGCCGCCTTCGCCATCCAGGAAGCCGCCGCCGATGCGGACCTGGTGTGCCTCACCTCCCACGGCCGCACGGGCCTCACCCGGCTACTGCTGGGCTCGGTTACCGAAAAGATCATCCGTGTGTCGCCGGTGCCGGTTCTGGTGGCCGGTCGGGGTGTGGACCTCCTGCCCTTGGATCGCATCCTGGTGACTACCGACCTTTCCGATGCCTCCATAGCGGCGATTCCGATTGCGGCCAAGTGGGCTCGGGCCGTGGGCGCCACCCTGGATGTGGTGCATGTGCTGGAAACCGGCGCCCTGGAAAGCGGGCGCGGCTACGACGGCATGGAAAGCGACCGGAGGGCCTCGGTGGAGGCGTTGATCGCCACCCATGTGCCGGCCGGTGTGATGGCCGGCGCCATGGTCATCCGCACGGCCCATACGCCGCACGAAGCCCTTACCCGCCTCATCAAAGAAAAAGCCTATCCCTTGGTGGTGATGGCCACGGTGGGCAAAACCGGGCTCGATTACCTGATGCTGGGAAGCACGGCCGCGCAGGTGGTCCGCCATGCGGAAACCACCGTGCTGGCCGTGCATCCGAAGATATAGGTCGGCTCAGAAGCCGATCTTGAGGCCTACGCTGGTGAACCACTTGGTGCCGGTACGGTCCACCGCTTCGGTGGTGGACCCGAACCCGTAGAGCACTTCGCGGCCTTCGGTGGTATTGTAACGCACGCCCAGGTCGAGCACCATGTCGCTGCCCAGGTCGATGGCGAAGCCACCGCTCATGTATTGGGTGTCTACCGTAGTGGCAGCCTGGGTGGGGGCCGATTGCAGGGCATAGCCGAAACGCGGTTTCAGATTGCCCATATTGAAGCTGGCGTTCACCTGCCAGTTGAGCACATCGCGGAATTCGGTACGGATGGCGGAATTCTCCTCACGACCGATGCGGGGCCCGAGCCCGTCCATCTCGATGCGGCCGTAGTTCACCCGCTCCACGGCGGCGGCCACGGCGAACGGGCCGGCGTCGTAGGTACCGGTTACCGCCACACGGGAAGGCAGGGAAACCGTGTAGTTGATCTCGCCTTCGTAGGTATCTTCGTAGGCATCGAGTGTTTTGAACTCGGTCTGGAAACGCGTGCTGTACACTTCGTCGATGGACAGGCGGGTGCGGGTGGTATAACTGACCCCCACCGAAGCGTTGGCCGCCGGTTTGTAGAGCAGGCCCAGGCGGGCGTTGAACCCGCGGATGGTGGCGTCTATGCGGTCGTCCACGATGATGGCGTCGATGTCGTCGGGCGATTGGGTGTAGATGCCGTCGATGTCTTCTTCCAGAAACGACCGTTTGTAGCTGTAATGCCCGGCCGGAAGCCCGATGCTGGCACCCAGGAACAGGTTTTTCTGGAATTCGGTGGCGAAATGGATGTTGTATTCGCCCATCTGGCCCCGTTCGTAGGTTTCGATGTATTGGTCTATGCCCCCGAATCCGGCCAGTTCGTACACGGTGTAGTATTCGCCACCCACCGTATCGATGGCATAGGTGTTGAAGGCGGGCAGGAAGTATTGGTCCGACGCACCGATCACATAATCCATGATGGAGTTGTCGGGATTGTACGCCCCGGCCGACCAGGCCTTGTTGAAATCGGTGAGTTGGGTGTAACCGGCACCGAACACCATGGAACCGACCAGGGTGGGCATCTTGACAACGAACTGAAGGTCGGATATGGCGGCCTGGTTGTCGTTGAACCCGGTAGTGGTGGCCCGGAAGGTGCCGTCCTCATCCACTTCCCGATTCCCCAGGGAGAATCTGAAATACGAATGGGATGTGAGCGCCGCCGATGCGGGGTTGAGCACCACGCTGGTCGGATCCGACGGTTGGTAGTTCCCATAGCGGAGGGCGTCGAACCGGTTTTGGGCGTGGAGGGCGGACGCAGCGAGGGCCAGGCCCGCTGTGAGTAGCAGGATGCGCGTGTTCATGAGAAGTGTGAACTAAGGGTTAGTTGCGACGGCGGCGTTCGCCGGAATTCGACGACGAGGAGGATCGGGCCGGGGTGGCAGGGGTTTTGCGCTCGGTGCGCTCCACCCGCGGCTGGGATCGGGGTTCCTGCTTGCGCTCGGTGCGCGGCTCGGTACGGGTCTGCGTACGCGGTTGCTCGCGGCGCTCCGTGCGTTGTTCGGTACGCGGTTGCTCGCGGCGCTCCTCCTGCCGCTCGGTACGCGGTTGCGTACGGGCCTGGTCGCCATCGTCGCGGCGCGGGCGTTCCCGCTCGGTGCGGGGTTGGGTGCGCGGGGTGCGGGTGGTCGGCGTACGCTCCACGGTACCACGGTCGGGCGTGCGGGTGGTGCGCGGGGTGCGGGTTACGGTGCCACGGTCGCGGGGCGTGTTGTCGCGGGTTTCGCCCCGCACGCCCGGATCGGTGCGGCGGGTACCCCGGTTCTCGCGGGCAACCGGCTGGCTGCCGCTTTCGCGCGGACCCTGGTTGCGCACGCGGCCGTTGCCGTTACCCGGGTTCGTGCCCGGATTGTCGTCGTAATAGTAGTAATTGTAGGTTACCCAGCCCGGGCCGGAATAACCGTAGTACCCGTGCCACCCATAGTACGGATGGTAGGGATAGCTGTAGTGCGAATACACCGGACGCCAGCCCCAATGCCAAACCCAAGCTACCGACACATGGCCATGCCAATGCGGTTCGTAGTACCAGGGATCGTAATGGCGCGAATACCAGCGGTGCCGCTTGTAATCGTAGAGGGCGTCCTCATACCCCTCATCGTACCCGTCGTACCAGCCTTCGGTGTACGCGTCGCGGTCGGTCCAAAGGGCCCGCTCGCGGTCGCGCAGGCTGGGGCGGTAGGCATAGGTCTCGGCTTCCTCTTCCTCGAGGTAGGCCTCGTCCGTGTCCTGGTCGTAGCGCTCGACAGGGCGGCTGTCGTCGGCCCGGTAGGATGCCCGATAGCGGGGCTCGGGATCGGCCACCTGCAGTTGGGTATAGCACCCGCTGAGCAGGAGCATCAGGGGTAGGCTGGTGGCGAAGAGCGTCGTGTGTTTCATGGTATCCTCCGGGTCGGGTTCAGGGTCAGGGTACGATCCTGTCTGAAGGCATGTTAGCGCTCAGACGGCTTCAAACCCATCACATCATGATGCGAACACCTCATATCTCGCCCCGGAGCGATTTCGCGATGACCTCCGCCTTGGAGTTCACATGCAGCTTCTTGTAGATGTTGCGGATGTGCGCCCGGACGGTGTCGATGCTGATGTCCATGCGGTCTGCGATCATCTTGTAGCTGAGGCCGTCCACCAGGCCCACCACGATTTCCTGCTCGCGCGCGGTCAGGCCGGAGTCGGGTTTTTCGACGGCGTCTTCGGGGGCGTTGAAATGGGCGATCACTTTGCGGGCGATCTGGGGCGACATGGGCGAGCCGCCGGCCAGCACCACATCGATGGCTTCCTTGATTTCGGGCAGGGAGGTATGTTTGAGCAGGTACCCGCTGGCCCCCGCCCGCAACGAGTTGAAGATCTTGTGGGAATCGTGGTACACGGTGAGCATGATGATCTCCACGTCGGGATATTGCCCACGGATCAGCTTCATGCCGTCTATGCCCGACATGCCCTCCAGGTCGATATCCATGAGCACGATCTGCGGCATGAAGCCTTCCTTGATCTTCCCGAGCAGGGCTTCCACCGAACCCACGGCCACCGGACAGGCCATGTCGGGCTGCAGGTTCAGGAACTGTTGGATGAGGTCGCGGATTTTGACATTGTCTTCCACGATGGCGATGGGATACACGGTACTCATGTGAGGGCGGGACTGGTTACGATGATGGCGAGGCCCTGGTCGGAGCTCTCGAAAGTGAGGGTGGCGCCTATGCGCTCGGCGCGCATGCGCATGTTGCGCAGCCCGTGGCTGCCGGCACGGGTCGATTCGGGAAAGCCGCGACCGTCGTCGCGGATGCTCATGGTGAATCGGCGGTCCTTGTTGACCAAGCTGATATGCATGTTCCGGGCACGCGAGTGTTTGGCCGCGTTGTTCACCGCTTCCTTGAGGATGAGATACAGGTTCTGGCGGGTTTCCAGGGGCAGGGAACGGGCGGTGTCCAACCCTTCGAAATGGAAATGCGGTTCGATGCCCTGGTGCCCGAGCACATTGGCCGCATAATCCTGCATGCGGTCCAACAGGTCGCCCATGGTGTCGTTCCGGGCATCGATGGACCATACGATGTCGTCCATGGTGGTCACGATCTGCCGGCTCATCTGGCCGATCTGCCGCACGCTGTCGCGTACCTGGTCGGGTTCCTTCAATGCGGTCACGAAATCGGCCCGGAGGGCGATTTCGGTGAGAGAAGCTCCTACGTCGTCGTGCAGGTCGCTGGCGATCTTGATGCGGATGCGTTCCAGATCCACCTGTTTGCGGATGGTCCAATAGTTGTATGCGAAGGCGCCCATGGCGAACAGGGCTCCGGTGGCCAGCAGCAGGAACCACCAGGCTTTCCAGAACGGGGGACGTATGGTGAACCGCAAGGTGGCCGCCCGCTGGCTCCAGAACCCGTCGTTGTTGCGGGCCCGCACCTCGAACACGTAGTCTCCATCGGGCAGGGTGGTGTACCGGGCCTCGCCCGTGCGCGTGCGCTGCCAGGCCTGGTCCACATCGCGGATGCGGTATTCGTACTCGACTTGGGAGGAATGCCCGAACTGGATGCCGGTGAACCGGAATGCGATGAAGTTCTGGTCGTGGCTGAAACTGATGCCCGAACGCACCGGGCGCTCCCCGTCGAACACGTAGATGTGTTCGATATGGATGGGCGGCCCCCGCTCCACGGCTTGGTCCAACCAGGGTCTGAAATGGGCCACACCGGCCACAGTGCCCATCCAAAGGCTGCCGTCGGGCGCGCGGAACACGGCATTCGCATTCATCTCGTCGGCCGGCAAACCCGATTCGGTGGTGTACAGCTTGAACCGGAGTTGGTCCTTGATCCGCCGGGGATCACGCAGGTCTTCGGTGATGTAGGGATCGATGCGCACCAGGCCCCGGTTGGTACCGGCCCACACGTATCCGTACTGGTCTTCGGTGAGGAAATAGCAGACCGGATTGGGGAAGCCGGATTCGGCATCCATGGTGACGACCTCCTCCCCCCGAATGACGGTTATGCCGGCGAAGGTCCCGATCCAGATCCACCCGCGGCTGTCCTCGAAGATGGTGATGGCCGAGTTCTGCACCAGGCCTTGGTCCATGGTGTAGGTTTCGATGCCGGATGGCCCGATGCGCGACACGCCGCCGTAGGTGGCCGCCCAGATGGAACCGTCTTCCGATTGGGTCAGGCGCATCACGGTGTTGTTCGTCAGGCCGTTGGTGGTATCGTACACCTGTACCAGCCGTCCGTTCCGGTACCGACCTATGCCCCCGCCATAGGTGCCGATCCAGATATCGCCGATGCGGTCTTCCAGGATGGTGCGCACGACGGGATCCGGCAGCCGATCCACCGGACTCCCCGGCTGGATGCGGCTGTCCACCATGAGGTGTACGCCGCTGCGGGTGCCGATCCACAGGCGGCCGTTGCGGTCGGTCATGAGCGTGTACACCCGGGGATCCTTCAATCCCTGGGGAACACCCACGGCTTCGATGTCGTGGTCCCGGATGCGGGTGAGCCCGCCGCCGTAGGTGCCAACCCAGATGGATTCGTCGTGGCGGGCGACGGACGTGATCATGTTGCTGCGCAGCCCCTCCTCCACGGTATAGTGGATGAAGGTGTAGCCGGGCAGCAGGTTCAGCCCGCCACCATAGGTTCCGAACCAGAGATTGCCTTCGGTGTCGCGCAGGGCGGTGGTCACCATGCGGTTGCCCAGGCCCTGGTCTTCGGTATAGGAGTGGAAATGGGTACCGTCGTAGTAGCTCAGGCCGCCCTCGGTAGCCACCCACATGCCGCCGAAGCCGTCTTCCACCAAGGCGGTGGTGCGGTCGGCGGCCAATCCGTCGGCCATGCGGACAACCCGGTCCACGCCCTCTTCGCGGATGAACAGGCCGCCATAGGTGGCGAACCACTGGGAACCGTCTTGCCGGAACCGGATGTCGCGCACGCGGTCGTGAGGCAACCCGTCGGCGGTGGTGAGCCCGTCGAACCGCCCGCCCCGCATGGCGGTGGCTCCTCCCTCCGTGGCTGCCCATACGGCACCGTCGGGCGCTTCCACGAGTTGATGCACCGTGTTGTGCGCCAACCCGTCGCGGCTGGTGTACTGGATGAAACTGTCGTTGTGGAAACGGAACACGCCTTCGAATTCGGTGGCTACCCAGAGCGCGCCATCGGAGGTTTCGAGCAGGTCGGTTACCCTGGACTTGAACCGGCCGAAGGTGGGACGATGCACCTCGAACCGACCCTGGCGGTTCAATTGGTCGATTCCGGCATTGCTACCCACCAACAGGGTTCCATCGGCCAATTGCAGCAAGGCCGAAATGTCGGCCGAGCCCAGGCCCTCGTTGCGGGTATAGACCCGGAATTCCTTGCCGTTGAAGCTGTTGAGCCCCACTTCGGTGCCGACCCAGAGGTAGCCGTCGGCCGTTTGGAAAATGGCCGTTACCACCGACTGGGACAATCCGTCCTGGATGGAATAATCCCGGATGGGCAGGCGTTGGGCGTCGACCCGAACGGCCGTCAAGCCCAATAGAACCATCAACCAAAACAATCGGAGCGGCATGTCCCAAGATAGGGACGCCGCCCGGCGCCCGGGCATCAGCCCAGGTAGGCGCGCAGAGCCAGGCTCCGGTTGTGATGGCGCAGTTTGCGCAGGGCTTTTTCCTTGATCTGGCGCACCCGCTCACGGGTCAGGTCGAAGCGTTCGCCGATTTCCTCGAGGGTGAGCGAATGTTCGCGGCCGATACCGAAGTACAGCCGGATCACTTCCGCTTCCCGCTTGGTCAATTTGGCCAAGGCCCGCTCGATCTCCACCTTCAGCGATTCGCCCATCAACCCTTCGTCGGGGTTGGGGGTTTCGTCGTTTTCGAGCACGTCCAGCAGGCGGTTGTCTTCGCCTTGGGCGAAGGGGGCATCCACCGACAGGTGCCTGCCCGATATGCGCAGGGTATCGGCCACTTCGGAAATCGACATCTCCAGGCTTTCGGCCAATTCGGCGGCCGAAGGCATGCGCTCGTACTCCTGCTCGAGCTTGGACAGCTCCTTGCCGATCTTGTTCAGAGCACCGACCCGATTCAAGGGAAGACGCACGATCCGGCTCTGTTCGGCCAACGCCTGCAGAATGGACTGACGGATCCACCACACGGCGTACGAGATGAACTTGAACCCACGGGTCTCATCGAACCGCTTGGCCGCCTTGATCAACCCCAGGTTGCCCTCGTTGATCAGGTCGCCCAGGGTGAGCCCCTGGTTCTGATATTGTTTGGCCACCGAAACCACAAACCTCAGGTTCGCCTTGGTCAGCTTCTCCAGGGCATCCTGGTTGCCGGCCTGGATTTCCTTGGCCAGGCGCACTTCTTCATCCGGCGTGATGAGGGAGACTTTCCCGATCTCGTGGAGATAGCGGTCGAGGGATTGGGACTCCCGGGTGGAGATGCCACTGGGAGCTTGTGATTTCGCTTCTTTTTTCTTTTTGGCCACGATTCGGAGCTGAATGGATACTGCGTTCGGAACCGCAAAAAATACGGATTTTCCCGTTCAATCACCACTAAGAAAGGATGTTCCGCGAAACGGAACCGGAACGCCGAAGGCCGCGCACACGCTGGCGGCCACATCGCGGAAGCTGGTGCGGATACCCAGTTCCGTGGCCGTGGCGGCCTTGGCGGGCCATACCCACAAGGGCACGAACTCGCGCGTGTGGTCGCTACCGGGTGTGGTCGGGTCGTTGCCGTGGTCGCCGGTCAGAATCACGATGTCCCCTTCGTTCAGTTTGGCTTCGATCGCCGGAAGGGCGCGGTCGAACTCTTCCAAAGAACCCGCATACCCGTCGGGGTCGTTCCTGTGTCCGAACAATTGGTCGGTGTCGATGAGGTTGATGAACACGAAGCCGTGCTCGAAACCCGACAGGGCGTTCAGCCACTGGGCGATGCCCTCGGCGTTGTTGCGGGTTTTCCGGTAATGGGTGAAGCCCACACCGCCGAACAGGTCGATCACTTTCCCGATGCTCAAAGTGGGTATGCCCAACGCTTTCAAATACCCCGGCAAATGGGGTTCGGGAGGCAATAGGCTGAAATCCTTGCGGTGGTCGTTGAGGCGGGTGTAAGCGCCCGAAACTCCCGTGAACGGACGCGCGATGACCCGCCCCACGGCATGTTCACCCACCAGTACCGATCGGCGGGCGGCTTCGCACCAGGCATGCAGGGTCTCCACCGGCACCAGGTCCGTATGGGCCGCCACCTGGAATACGCTGTCGGCACTGGTGTACACGATGGGGAACCCGGTGCGCAGGTGCTCGTCGCCGAAGGTGTCGATGACGGCGGTACCGCTCCAGGCCGCGTTGGCCAGTTCGCCCGCCCGCCCGGTGATGCCCCGGAATGCCGTCAGAACCGACTCGGGAAACCCGTTCGGATAGGTGGGAAACGGCGTGTCCAAGGTGATGCCGGCCAGTTCCCAATGGCCTGTGGTGGAATCCTTGCCGGCCGAGGCTTCCCGCATTTTCCCGAACGCGGCCGCCGGGTCGGCCACCGGTGGCACCGGATCCAACGGAATGATGTTGCCCATGCCCCAACGGCGCCAGTTGGGCAACCGGATACCCACCCGATTGACCACGTGCCCCATGGTGTTGCACCCGTCGTCTCCGTACCGGTGCGAATCCTCCTGGGAGCCGCACCCGAGCCCGTCCACAACCACCAGGAATACGCGGCGTTTCATGATGTGCTCCTCATCAGTTGGTCGAGGCGGCGCCTGGCCTCGCGTTTCAGGTCGTAGGGATCGGCGTTCCGGTCGTCGCTTTCGGTCCAGGCCGTGATCAGGCGTACGGCTTCCCGCGACCCGTCGGCCAGGCGGAGCGGTTCGGCCAGGGCTTTTTCGGCGGCGGCGGTCCAGGTGGCGGCCGTGGTGCCGGCCGGCAGCAGAATGGTGTACAGGAAATCGGCGTGCTGACCGATGAGGCCGGGCAACCCGAGCACGACGGGAGCCAACCGGTTCACGGTGAGCCATTGGATCTGCCGGAGGGTGTCCATGCGGTGCCGGGCGCGCAGGCTGTGCAGGTCGCGCAGGGAGATGTAGCCGACCGATACGGCCGAACGGGCCACCGCCAGGCGCAGGGCGGCATCGAACACATCGGCGCGGAAAGCGCCGGTATCGCCGGCCAGCCAATCCCCTTCGGTTCCGGTGCGGCTTACGGCCTGGGTCATGCGCAAGGAAGCCACCCGCACCAGGTTCACCAGTTTGTGCTGGTTGGCTTCTTTGAAGAACAGCATGTTGGGGCTGGATATGCGCCAAACGGCCAACCGGCGGTCGTATAGCAACACGGGTACGGCCAGGGTCACATCGCCGCCCACCCCGCACTCCGGTTGCCCGGAATGCAGCACGCGGGTAAGCAGACTGTTGGCTTCCACGGGCGTTCCGGGTTCGATGGGGTGCATGGACCTGGGATGGCTCCACAGGCATTGCCACCGCTCCTGCCCCCGCACGAAAAGGGATACGCTGCCGTTCGGCACCAACCCGATGAGCTGGTCGCCCAGGCGTTTCAGATGCTCGGTGTCTTCGCCTTTTACCGGCGGTTGGCGCAACAGGCGCTCGTACTCCTCCCACTGGCTGTCGTCCTGGTCGGCTTCGCTGAGTTCCAGGAAGGTGACCAACAGATGGCGCATGGCTTCCAGATACTCCTGGATCACATCGGGCATGCGGCCGAGCAGGTCGGCTTCGGAACTTTCCAGCACCGTGACGGACACCGTTTCTCCGTTGTACACGAAAGGCAGCAGGGTGATATGGGATACCGGCGGATCGGTGAGGTAATGGCTGAGGGCCCCTACCGGCAGATCGGTGCCGATGGTCCATTCCACGGGTTCCGCGAGGTCGGCCGCCTCTTTCAGGAAGGATTGGGACATGGGTATGCGGTCGGGAAACTGCACCCCGGGCACATCGGAATGGCCGGTTTCGAGCACGAACTGCCCTCGCGACCGGTTCACCCAATGCAGGGATACGGTCTCCACCCCGGTGGCCCGTGCGAGCAGGTACACCATGCCGCGCACCAGCTCCTTGAAATGCCGCATGGACGATCCGGTTCCGTTCATCGGGCCAATTCCTCCGCTTCGTCCACCATGGCTTCGAACAGTTTCAGACCGGTCTCCCAGAAATCGGGGCGGGTGATGTCCACACCGGCTTTGGCCACGATCCGCTCGGGCAGGTCGCTGCCGCCGGCCCGGAGCAAGTCGAGGTAGTGGTCGGCGAAGCCGTCGGGCTGCCGCCGGTACTGCTCGTACAAGGCCAGCACCAAGAGCTCCCCGAACGCATAGGCATACACGTACCCGGGCGTATGCAGGAAATGCGGGATGTAGCTCCACCAGCGGGCGTACCCGTCGGTGAGGGTCACGCTGTCGCCGTAGAGTTCGCGCTGGGTGGCTATCCAAAGCTCGCCGAACCGGTCGGCTTCCAACTCCCCTTCTTCGCGGCGGGCGGTGTGGATGGCGGCTTCGAAGCGGTTCATGGAGATCTGGCGGAAGACGGTGGCGATGGTGTCGTCGATCTTGCCCATGAGCAGGGCCAACCGCTCCTTGGGATCGGTCAGGCCGTCGAGCAGGCGGCGGAAGACCAGCATTTCGCCGAAGACGGACGCCGTTTCGGCGGTGGTGAGGGGTGTATCGGCCTGCAACACGCCCTGCTCCCGCGCCAGGTACTGGTGTACGCCGTGCCCCAGCTCATGCGCCAGGGTCTGCACGTCGCGCAGGCGCCCCTGGTAGTTCATGAAGACATAGGGATGCACTCCGGGCACGGTGCTTGCCGCATAGGCGCCTCCCCGTTTGCCCGGCACCACGGCCGCGTCGATCCATCGGTTATCGAAGAACAGCCCGGTGATGCGGCCCATTTCCGGATGGAAGGCCGTGTAGGACTCGGTCACCAGGCGGCGGGCGTCGTCCCAGTGCACCGAGGTCTCGGCGGCGGCCACAGGTGCGTAGCGGTCGTAATCGTACAGGGTATCGAGCCCGAGCAGCCGCTGTTTGAGGCGGTAGTACCGCTGCACGGTGGGATAATGACGCTGTACGGCGGCGACCAACGCCTCCACGGCGGCATCCGAGATCTGATTGCTCAGGTTCCGGCTGCTGATCCAGCTGCCGTAATTGCGGAGCTCGTCGTTGGTGGCTTTGTCGGCCAGCAGGGTGTTGAAGATGTAGGTGAGCGAGCGCGACAACCCGCCCAGCCCTTCCGTCAACGAGGCATGCGCCTTGCGCCGCACCTCCCGGTCGGGGTCGTGCAGTTTGTGCAGCACATCCTGCTCTGGCAGCCGGTTGCCCTCGTACTCGAAACGGGCGGCACCCAGGGTCTCATCGAAATAGCGTACCCAGGCCTGGGCCCCGGTCACCGATTTCTTCATCAGCACATGCTCTTCGGCTTCGCTGAGGATGTGCGGCTGATACCTCCGGCTCGATTCGAGATGGTAGCGGTAGCGGGCGGTTTCGGGAGCGGCCAACCAGGCCTGTACCGTGGCGTCGGGTACGGCCATGTATTCCACATCCCAGAACACGAGGTAGGTGCCCGCTTCGGAACCGAATTCGGTGATCTGCTGGAGGAGTTTGCCCCGTTTGGGATCTTCGGTGGCCGTGCTCCAGTCGAGGTAGGCGTAACTGCCCAGACGGCCCAGGATTTCCTGAAGGGTTTCGAAATCGGCCAGGGCACGGGCTACCTCGGCGGCGGAAAGCGATGCCACCCGGCCTTTGTACGCGGCTTGGAACGCCGCGGCCGCCACCCGTACCGATGCCATGTCGGCGGCTATGCGGGGGTCGTCGGGCGAGGCATAGAGGTCGGAAAGGTCCCAGCGGACAAGGGCGGCGGATTGGCTGGCGGAGTCGGTCATGGATGAGTCGGAGAGGGCGGTCCCTGAGGTTGGCCGAATATACGCAGAGGAGGCAACGGGCTCGGAAAATCGCTATTTTCAGGCTGTTTTTAGCCGGTTGCGCCCACCATCGACATTTACCCCAGTACCGTGTCCCACGTGAACGTTTTCGAAGAAACCTTCGGCCCCAATTCCGCCTTGGTCGAGGAGCTGTACCAGCAATACCAGACCGCCCCCGATTCGGTGCCCGCCTACTGGCGCACCTATTTCGATGAGATGGATGGCAAGAAGCCGGTGGCCGCCGCACCGGTGGCCGTGCCGGTAGCTGTTGCCGCACCGGCACCCGAGCCGGCTCCGGCCGCTCCGGCTCCGCAGCGGGAAGGTGCCGAATATGTGAAACTGAAAGGGGCGCCGGCCAAGATCGTGACCAACATGGAGTACAGCCTGGAGATTCCCACGGCCACCTCCCTGCGTGTGATTCCGGTGAAGATGCTCTGGGAGGACCGCCTCCTGATCAACAAATTCCAGGAAGACCTGGGTGCCTCCAAGGTCACCTTCACGCATCTCATTTCCTGGGCGGTGATCCGTTCCCTGCGCGATTTCCCGGCCGTGAACGCCTACTATGAGCACCGAGACGGCGCTCCGCACCGGGTTCGGCCGGCCGCGGTGAACCTGGGCATCGCCATCGACCTGCCGGGCAAGGATGGCAACCGGAACCTGGTGGTACCCAACATCAAGGCGGCCGACCGCATGAACTTCCGCGAGTTCCTGGCCGCATTCGACGACCTGGTGGACCGTGCCCGCAAAGGCAAGCTGGACGTACCCGATTTCGAAGGCACCACCATCAGCATCACGAATCCGGGCACCTTGGGTACTGTGAGCAGTGTGCCCCGCCTGATGCGCGGGCAAGGCGCCATCATCGCCACGGGTTCCATGAACTACCCGGCCGAGTTCCAGGCCATGAGCCAGGACGTACTGAACGAACTGGGTATCTCAAAGGTCATGACCATGACCTGCACCTACGACCACCGCATCATCCAGGGCGCCGAATCGGGTGCCTTCCTGGCGCGGGTGCACGAATATCTGACCGGCGACCGCGACTTCTACGACGGCATCTTCGCCGACCTGGAAATCCCCTACATGCCGGTGCGGCGCGGGTCCGACATCAACACCGGGCTGTTCAACGGGGCCACCGGCGAGGTGAACAAGAAGGCCATCGCCGTCATCCAGCTCATCTACACCTACCGGGCCAAGGGGCACGTGCTGGCCGACATCAACCCCCTCAAGCGGGATGCGGCCTACAACGAGGAGCTGGATCTGGCGAATTTCGGGCTGACCATGTGGGACCTGGACCGGGTGTTCTACTGCGGCGGGTTGGGCGGCAAGGAGAAAGCCACCCTGCGCGAGATCATCCAGTTGCTGCGCGACACCTATGCCTGGAAGATCGGCGTCGAGTACAACCACATCAACGACAGCGACGAGCGCCACTGGTTGCGTGAGCGCATGGAGACCACGGCCAACACGCCGGCCCTCAGCAAGGAAGACCGCCGCACCATCCTGCGCAAGTTGAACCACGCCAGCGCCTTCGAGGAATTCCTGCACAAGAAGTTCGTCGGTCAGAAACGGTTCTCGCTCGAGGGGGCCGACACCCTCATCCCCATGTTGCATTTCATGCTGGAGGATGCGGGCAAGGCCGGTGTGAAGGAGATGATCCTGGGTATGGCCCACCGGGGCCGGCTCAACGTGTTGGTGAACACCATGGGCAAAACCTATAGCAAGGTGTTCGCCGAATTCGAAGGAAACATCGATCCCAGCAATTTCCACGGCTCGGGCGACGTGAAATACCACCTGGGCACGGTGGGTCAGCATGTGACGGCCGCGGGCGAACGCATCCGCTTGGAGCTGCTTCCCAACCCCAGCCATCTGGAGGCGGTCAACCCGGTTGTGGAAGGTGCGGCCCGTGCCCGGCAAGACATCCTGGGCAGCAGCGACGCCCGCGAGGCCGTGCTGCCCCTGCTCATCCATGGCGATGCCGCGTTCGCCGGACAGGGCGTGGTAGCCGAAACCCTGAACATGAGCCAATTGGACGGGTACCGCACGGGCGGCACCATCCATGTGATCATCAACAACCAGATCGGGTTCACCACCCTGCCGAAAGACGCGCGGTCCACCACCTACGCCACCGACATGGCCAAGGGCATCGACGCCCCCATCTTCCATGTGAACGGCGACGAGCCCGAGGCGGCCGTGCATGCCATCCGCCTGGCGTTCGAGTACCGCCAACGGTTCGGCAAAGACGCCGTCGTCGACCTGGTCTGCTACCGCAAACACGGCCACAACGAAGGCGACGAACCGGCATTCACCCAACCCGGCCTGTACAAGGAGATCCAGAGCCACCCCACCGTGCGCGAGATCTACGCCCGGGAACTGGTGCTCAAGAAGGAACTCGCCCAGGCGGATGTGGACAGCGTGGTCAGCGAGTTCGACGCCATATTGGAAGAAGCCTTCGCCCAGGCCAAGGCGGCTCCCGCATTCGAAGTGAAGGAGCAGTATATCGACCGGCCCGACACGCCCCAGGCCAAGCGGGCGGCGGCGCCCGACACGCGGGTCGCGTTCGACCGACTCACCGACCTGGCCGTAAGGATCAACACCATTCCCACCGGGTTCGACGCGAACCCCAAGCTCTTGCGCATTCTGGCCAAACGGGCGGAGATCGTGGCCAACGACGAACCCAAGATCGAATGGGGTTTCGCCGAAGCCCTGGCCTTCGGATCCATCCTCACCGACGGGCGCGACGTGCGCCTATCGGGCCAGGATGTGGAGCGGGGCACGTTCTCGCACCGGCACAGCGTGCTGCACGGCACGGAGTCGTTGGAGCGGCATATCCCGCTGAACCATCTGTCGGCCGACCAGGGCCGGTACCGGGTATCGAACTCCAGCCTGAGCGAGTACGCCGTGCTCGGGTTCGAATTCGGATACAGCACCACCCGGTTGGATGCCCTCACCATCTGGGAAGCCCAATTCGGTGATTTCGGCAACGGAGCCCAGATCATCATCGACCAGTTCATCTCCTCGGCGGAAGCCAAATGGGGCCAGCAGAGCAGTGTGGTCATGTTGCTGCCGCACGGGTACGAGGGGCAGGGCCCCGAGCACAGTTCGGCACGTCTGGAGCGGTACCTGCAATTGTGCGCCGAAGACAACATGGTGGTCGTGAATGTGACCACACCGGCCCAGTACTTCCATCTGCTGCGGCGCCAGGTGCTGCAAGACCGGAAGAAGCCCTTGATCGTGATGTCGCCCAAGAGCCTGTTGCGCCACCCGATGGCGGTATCGCGCACGTCGGATCTGGCCAACGGCGGGTTCAGTCCCTTCCTGGCCGATACCGAAGCCGATGCCAGCAAAGTGACCCGCGTGGTCTTCTGCTCGGGCAAGGTGTACTACGACCTGCTCAAGCACAAGCAGGAACACCACGTGGAGCATGTGGCCTTGGCGCGGGTGGAACAGCTCTATCCGTTCCCCGATGCCGACCTGAAGGCCGAGCTGCGCAAATACCCCAATGCCACCGATGTGGTATGGTGCCAGGAAGAGCCCAAGAACATGGGCGCCTGGCATTACATCGCCAGCCGGGTGTTCAACGAACTGACCGATACCCAGAAACTGCGGTATGTGGGCCGCGCGGCGGCGGCCTCACCGGCTACCGGTTCGGGCAAGGTACATGCCGTGGAGCAAGACCGTCTGGTGGCGCAGGCCTTAGCGTAAACCGCCGGGCACCCCTTTGTTGATGCGGGAAACCGCATCGTGGCTGTGAAGCGATTCCATGTGCACGCAACGCACTACGAAATCCTTCACCGCCGCATGGGTGTCCAACCGCTCGAACAGCAGGCGGGCGGCGTCTTCCACGAACTTCTGGTAGGCGCCGTTGAGCTCGGCGAACGCCTGCTCGTCTTCCCGCTTCACCATCACCTGGGTTTCGGTCTGCAGGGCGTCGCGGCACAGGTCCACCAGGTCTTCCACGAAGAGGGCTTCGTTCAGCTCGAGCGTGATGTAGGCCACACTGCGCTGGGAATGCGGAATGGCCACCACCTCGCGGGTCTCACGGGCATGTTCGGCCAGTTCGAAACTGCAGGGGCAGGCGCTGGAATAGACGAATTCCAGATGCATGATGCGCCGGAACCGGCCGTTCTCGTCCATGTGCCCTTCGTGGCCCACCGTGTAGTACTGATACCCCTCCATTTCGCTGCGGAGCGATTTCTGGATGATGGGATATTCCAGATTGAGACGCACATAGGCCGATTTGGCCTTCAGGTCTTCGCGGTACATGCGCAACACGTACTCGAGCACGTCCTGATGGAAGAGTTCGTCCTTGAATTTGTAGAAACTGCGCATGAGCCGGCTCATGTTGATGCCTTTCACGCCGGCATCGAGACTCACGTAACCGTCTACCGAGGTCTCCAGGAACAGGCGTTGCCCCGCACGGGTGGGGTAGTGGAGGGGAAGGCGGAAGCCGGAGATGCCCACTTGGCAGATGGGCACGTTGGCACCTTCGATGAGGGAGGCCGGGCCGTTCTGCAGGTCGGGCAGGGTGGCCCGGTAGGCCTCGTCGGCTACAAAGGTGGGATCGTAATGGCGTTTCAAGTTGGTCGAATACATGCGGTTCTCCTTCAGGCATCGGGCCGGTATTCGGCCACGTTGCGTTCCGTTTCAAACAATTTCACACTCACGAGTCGGGCACCGGGCGCGGCCGCGGCTTCCACCTCAGCGCGGATGCGCGCATAAAAAGCCCGAACCAGGTTTTCGGCTGTGGGGATGATGCCTTGCAGGAAATCCACATCCAGGTTCAGGTTCCTGTGGTCGCAGGCGGCCACGATGCGCTCGTCCAAAATCCGGTTCAGGATGCCCAAATCGATCAGATACCCGGTTTCGGGATCCGGCTCACCGGCAACGGTCACTTCCAGCACGTAATTGTGGCCGTGCCAGTTGGGGTGGTTGCATGGGCCGTAGGTCTCCCGGTTCCACTCGTCGGAACGGGCGGGGTTGTGCAGCCTATGGGCGGCGTTGAAATGGATTTTGCGGGTTACAAGGGTCACAGGCAAGTAAACCCGGAAGATACCCCGATGATTCCCCAACCGGTAAAAAAAGCGGGCGACAGGTGTCAACCTGCCGCCCGTAGTCTGTTGGACGGAACAGAGGTCGTGGGCGACTCCTATTTCATCAGCAACATCTTCTGCGTCATTTGGGTGTTTCCGGTGGTGAGGCGGTACAGGTACATGCCGGAGGACAAGCCGGTGGCATCGAAGGTGACTTGATGTTGCCCCGCCGACATGACACCATCCACCAGTACGGCTACTTCACGTCCCATGAGGTCGTACACGGCCAACCGGGTATGGCTTGTGACGGACAGTGTGTAGCGGATTTGGGTGGTCGGGTTGAAGGGATTTGGGAAGTTGCCCAGTTCGAATCCTTCGGCCTGGTCGCGGTTGTCCGACTCGATGTCGGTGGGCGATCCGGCGGCCAGATAGCCTTTTTCGTCCAGTGCGGTCCAGTCTTTCATCCAGTTGTACCGACCGAAGGCACCCACGTGCTCGACGGCATCGAACCAGGTGTCGGTCATGGTCTGGCCGGTGGTCAACGTGAGTGAACCGGTTACCGGCCGCGGATCCAATCCACCGTCGTTGGTGCGGGAGATGGAGCGCAGCAGGGGGTTGGTGACGCGGTTGGCGTTGGCGGGGTCGCCCAGGTAGGCGTTCACATAGGCTTGGGGAGCGAACTGGGCTACTTGGTCGCCGGCACCGAAGCCGTACCAGATGTTGTTGCGGAAGACGATGTCGCCGGCTTCCAGGCGGCGGCGCGAGTCGAATTCGGTGGTGCTGCCCACGTCCTCGACCGACACGCCCGTGGCATGGTGCTCGCCGAAGATGGAGTTGTGGAATTTGCCGCCAGAGTTGTCGCGCAGGATGAGCAGCTGGCCGCCGTCGCCGGCATTGGCACCTACGATGCTCGTGCCCGCACCCAGGATGGTGATGTTGCTGAGCACCGGTATGGCGAAGGGCGTGGTGTTCTCGTCGCCGATGGCTCCGTCGAGCTCCATGCCCCGGCCGAAGCCGCCTTCGCCTTGCGCCTGGATGGCGAACCAGAACTGGCCGCGGCCGCGGAAGCCCTCATCCCAGTCGAAGGCGTCGTCGCTGTTGAAGGCGGAGACCAGGTACTTGGCGTCCACCGTGCCGCCGAACCACTCGAAGCCGTCGTCGTCGCTGGCGAACGATTCGACATATTCGACCGTGGTGCCGCGACCCACGCCGCCCATGGTCAGGCCTTGGATCTCGTTGCCGGCCACGTCGCCGATGGCGATGCCCGTGTGCCGGATGGACACGTAGCGGATCACACCGGAGTTGTCGTCATCGTCGGACCCGCCGTATTCGGCCAGGGATTGCGGGTTGGCGATCTCGTTGAGGCCTTCGATGAGGCGCACGCCGCCCGGGCTGGGGTTGTTGGTGGAGGCCGCGCCGAGCACGATGAGTCCGCCCCACAGGCCGCGGTCGTCTTTGTCCAGGTTGCCGGCCAGGTTGTCCTGCACCGAGGTCATGATGATCGGCCGGTCGGCGGTGCCTTCGGCGAAGATCTGCGCGCCGCGGGTGATCACCAGGCCTGTGGCCTCGTTGCCTACTCCCAGGTCGAACTTGACCACCGTGCCGGCTTCGATGAACAGGCGGCTGCCGGGTTTCACATAGACCATGTCCTTGACGTTGTACACGTTGTCGGCGGTCCAGTAGTAGTCCGTGTCGGTTGCGAAATCCGCATTGCGGACTTCGACGGTGGTTTGTGCCAGGGCCGTCATGGGTACGACGGCGAGCGCGAGGAGGAGTAGGCGTTTCAACATGGGTTGGGTGTGGGTTTCGGAATCAGATGGAGTAGCTGACTCCCAGGGTGAAGGTGCGTCCCGTTCGGTATTGTTGGGTTGCGAAGGAACGACCGTTGAACTCCTGCGTGAATCGGACTTCCGAATCGAGCAGGTTCTTGGCCGAAGCCGAGAATTGGAGGCGGCCCACCCGCTGGCGCAGCATCAGGTCCAGGGAACTGGTGCCCCGTTCGTAGATGTCGGGGGCCGCACCGATGGAAACCGCATGCAGGCGGTCGCCGAACCGGTTGAAGGTGAGGTCGCCCGAGAAGCCGCTGCGGCGGTTCTCATAGGCCAGGTCCACGTTCAGTATGAAGGGAGACTGCCCGGCCAGGCTTCGGGTGGCCGGCGCGTCGGGATCCGAGACACGGATGTTGTACAACTCGTTGGCCGGTATGTCCACGGAAGACCGGACCACGGTATAGTTGCTGGCGATGGCGAAATTGCCCAACCGGTCGTGCAGGAAGCCCAGGTTCTTGCGGATTTCGAATTCGATGCCCGACACCCGGCCTGTGGCCACGTTCTGCACGGTCATGTTCTTGTTGACTTCCGGACGTATGGCCCGTTCGATGGGTTGGTCGAGTTCCTTGTGGAAGGCGCTCACCGCGATGAGTTCGCCGGGATTGGGATACCACTCGTACCGGATGTCCATGTTGCGGATGAGGGTGCGCGAGAGGGTGTCGTTGCCGGTGAACACGAACGACCCGTAGAAATCGAAGGTGGCGTAGGGCGCCAGTTCCCGGAACGTGGGTCGCGCCACGGTGTGGGTATAGGCCAGGCGTAGGTTGGTGTTCTCGCTGAGGGCGTAGATGGCCGTGAGGCTGGGCAATAGGTCGGTATCATCCAATCGACCCACTCCGAGGGTGGTGTCGCGGCTGGCAGACCGGATTCGGGCGTTTTCCACCCGTACACCACCTACCAGGCGCAAGGCGCCGATGGGCAGCTCGGTCATCAGATAGCCGGCGTAGGTCTCGCTGTCGGCATCGTAGCTGTTTTTGGGGTTGGAGGCGTCCACCACGTAGTTGCCGAACACATATCGGTTGGTGGTGTCCACCACACCGGCGTGGGCGAAATACCGGTTCCAATCCAGGTCGAAATCGGTGAAGGTGGCCGAACTGCGACCTTGGTAGATGTCGAACCGGTTCTCGCGGAACACCCGGTTCACCCCCTGGGCATATCCCCCGGCCTTGATCTTGAACTGGCCCTGTTTGGTACGCGCCGGGTAGGTCAGGTCGAGGCTGGCGATGCGGTTTTCCTCATCCAATTCGCGGAAAAACCGGGCCGGCCGCTGGAACAGTCCGGCCGACAAGGAATAGGTGCTTTCTCCGTTTCCGTTGTCGAGTACCCCGTTCTCCAGGTATCTGAGGTCGGGTTGGTCCTGGCTGTTGCGGGCCAGCGACAGGTTCCAATCCACATCCAGATTACCCAAGGCCTCAACCATGTGCCGCCCTTGCAGTTGGTAGGAACCGAGCGCGCGTTGGGTGTATTCGATCACACGCGATTCATAGGCTTGGAAGTCGGCTTCGTTGGTTTCGTCCCAGAACCCCTGGATGTAGCGGCCGGTGGAGGTACCGCTTTGGGTGCGCACCGCATTGAAGGTGACGCGGTTGTATGGGTTGATCCGGTAGGAAACCGAGCCCAGCAGACCGATATCCACCGATTCCGAGGTTTTGGCGTCGGTCATGGCGTTAACCGGGGTGAGGCCGTCGGCTTGGTCCAGGTCGCCTACCAATTTGTAGATGCCCACCTGCCCGTCGGCGTAGGACGAGGTATGGCGGTTGTAGGAACCACCGAACACGTAGCCGAACTGGCCGATGCGGGTACCGTGCTGGTTGCCTATGGTCAATGAGAAGCTGCGGTTGAGCGGTACGCGCACCGGACCTGCCGCCATCTCGGCATTGAAGGCGCGGCTGTAGCGGTCCAGCTCGGCGGCTTTGGCGCCATCGAATTGGGCTTGGATATGCGCCGGTATGCTCGGCGAACCGCGCAACTCGGCGGGCAGGGCGCGCATGCCGTCATCATAACCCAACCAATCGGTGGAGCTGCGTTGGGGCAACAACCCGTTGTCGAAGGTGGACAGGTTGTTGTAGCTGCTCGACATGGAGAAGCTGAAGGTGTAGTTCTCGGGGAACTGTTTGGTGGCCACATCCACCAGGCCGCCGGAGAAATTGCCGGGTCGGTCCGGGGTGAAGGTTTTGAGGGTGACCACGTTGTCCAGCAGGCGGGAGGGTATCAGATCCAACTGGAACGCCTTTTTGTCGGGGTCGGCGCTGGGCAGCTCCATGCCGTTCAGGTGGGTGCTGGAGTAGCGGTCGCCCAGGCCCCTGACGAACACGTATTTGCCGTCCACCACGCTGGCCCCGACCACCTTGGTCATGGCGTCGGCCACGTTGGAGGAGCCTGTCCGCGAGATCTGTTCGATGGACAAGCCGTCCTGGAAGGCTACCGAACGGCGCTGGATGGCCAGCAGCGAGGCGGCGGATTCCCGGTTGGCGTCGGCGGTGATGGTGATCTCGCCCAGGCCGACGGCTTCGGGCTGCAAGGCCACATCCACCCGTGTGGCTTCACCGGCCTTCACCACGATACCGGTAACGGTTTTCGTGGCGTAGGTGATGTAGCGGTACACCAGGGTGTAGGTGCCCGGTTCGAGGTTGGAGAGCGTGTAGGCCCCCTCGAAATCGGTCGTGGTGCCCCGGGTGGTGCCCTCGACCAGGATGTTGGCTCCGAAGAGCGTTTCGCCGTTGGAGGCGTCTGTCAGGGTGCCGGTGATCCGGCCGGTGGCTTGGGCGTGCAGGTTTCCGGTTTCAGACAGAAACAGACCGCACCCGATAAGCAGCAGAAGAAGTTGACGCGTGTTCACAGAAGAGTATGGCAGGGTGTCTTGGGTTTCGGACACCCAAGGTTACCCCTGCCATGTTCTGCGAACGTTTCGGCCGCGTTAAGAAACCGTTACGCCAGGGCTTCGTGGTCGGGACGCGCGAAGGGGCGCGGACCCAACATCACTTCCAGGTCGGCGGTGGTCAATACCTCTTTCTCCAGGAGGGTTTTCGCCATGGTTTCCAACAGTTCCCGCTTCTCTTGCAGCAGCTCCTTGGTACGGGCGTAATTCTCCTGGATCACCCGTTTCACCGTCTCGTCGATCTTCCGGGCCGTGTCTTCGGAATACCGTTTGTTGAAGCCGAAGGTGGTATCCGGATTCTGCGAGTCGTAGAAACTCACATTGCCCAGCTCCTCGCTCATGCCATAGACGGCCACCATGCTGAAGGCCATGTTGGTGATGCGTTCCAGGTCGTTCTGCGCGCCGGTAGATACCTTGCCGAAGATGATGTCTTCGGCCACCCGACCACCCAGCAACGAGCAGATGCGGTCGTTCAGTTGTTCTTTGGTCATCAGGAACCGGTCTTCCAGGGGGGTGTGCAGGGTATACCCCAAAGCGGCGAACCCGCGGGGCACAATGCTCACCTTGGTCACGTTGTCGGTATGCTCCAGGAACCAGCCCACGATGGCATGCCCCGATTCGTGATAGGCCACGATTTCGCGTTCATCCGCCGAGATGATCTTGTTCTTCTTCTCGAGGCCGGCCACCACCCGTTCGATGGCGTCCTGGAAATCGATCATCTCCACTTGTTCCTTGTTGCGGCGGGCGGCCATGAGGGCGGCCTCGTTGCACATGTTGGCCAGTTCGGCACCGGCGAAACCCGGTGTTTGCGACGCCAACGCCTTCAGATCCACATCGCTGCCGGTCTTGATCTTCTGGATGTGGACCGACAGGATCTCCATGCGCCCCTTCAGGTCGGGTTTGTCGATGAGGATCTGGCGGTCGAAGCGGCCCGGTCTCAGCAGGGCCGAATCGAGGATGTCGGGGCGGTTGGTGGCCGCCATCAGGATCACACCCTTGTCGGTGCCGAACCCGTCCATTTCCGACAACAACTGGTTGAGCGTGTTCTCGCGCTCGTCGTTGGAGCCGGTCATGGCGTTGCGGCCGCGCATGCGCCCGATGGCGTCGATCTCGTCGATGAAGATGATGCAAGGCGCCTTCTCTTTGGCCTGCTTGAACAGGTCGCGCACGCGGGCGGCCCCCACGCCGACGAACATCTCCACGAAATCGGATCCGCTCAGGCTGAAGAAGGGCACGTCGGCCTCGCCTGCGGTGGCTTTGGCCATCAGGGTCTTGCCCGTGCCGGGCGGGCCCACCAGGAGCACCCCTTTCGGAATGGAACCCCCCAGTTTGGTGAATTTTTTGGGATTGCGCAGGAATTCGACCACTTCCTGCACTTCCTCCTTGGCTTCGTCGAGGCCGGCCACATCCTTGAAGGTGACTTTGCCCTCGCTGGCCTTGTCGTACAGCATGGCCTTGTTCTTGCCGATGTTGAGCACCTGCTGGCCGGGATTCATGCGGCGGAACATGAACATCCAGAACGCCACGATCACCACCAGGAAGATGAGCCAGGAGAACAACCCACCCATCCAGTTCTCCTCGACCCGGGCGTCGTATTTCACACCGGCTTCATCCAGTATGGGCCGGATGTCGTCGCCCTGGATCATGGTGGTGGTGAATTTGTTCACCGGGGCGGCCTGCTCCACATTGAACCGGGATTGCGGCTGTTCGGGTTGTTTGACGATCCCCGAATCGAGCGCGGCCTGGGTATAGGTGCCTTCGATGTTGATCTCGTTGATGATGACCACCTCGGCCACATGGCCGTTGCGCACCAATCCCAGAAATTCGGAATAGGAGATGCGGTTGCTCGCACCCGGCATCACGAACAGGGAATGGATGGTCAGTAGCACCAACAGAACGCCCAGGTAGATCCAGATGGATACTTTCGGACCTTTGCCGGGTGAAATGGGTTTGGGTTTGGGCTTGGGGGTTTCTTTCTGCTCGTCGGACATGGGGAACGGTTCGGATTTTTCTGATGATCTAAGGGGAACGTACGGAACGGCCTTACCCGTTCGCGGTATCGAGTTCCAATACTTCGCCTTCGGCCGTCTGCATGCGCAACCCCTCGGAACGGGGTACGATCTTGCCGATGACGGCGCAATCGGCGTGGGCTTTCATGAGGCGGTTGACGTCCGATTCGGCCATGGTGAACAGGAACTGGAAGTCTTCCCCACCCTGAAGGGCGTATTGGTCCACGTCGTCTTCGAATTCGTCGGCTACGGCCCGGGTTTCGAGGGCTATGGGAATGGCGGCCGCATAGAGGAGTGCCCCGGTGCCCGATGCTTCGGTGAGTTGGGCCAGTTCGCGCAGCAGGTGTTTGCTGATGTCGATCATGGAGGTGGGCCGAACACCGAGTTCGTCCACCAAACGCAGGAAATCGCCCGGTGTGGTGGGCATGAGTTGTCGGCGCATCACGGTTTCATAGGCCGACAGATCGGGCTGCACGGCATCGTCTCCGCGGTCTTCCCAGAATTTCTTTTCCCGAAGCAGCACCTTCAGGCCGGCATAGGCGGCACCGAGGTCGCCGGTAACGAGCAAGGCATCGCCGGGGCGGGCGCCGGAACGCCGCACCATGCGGGCCGGATCCACCTCGCCCAGCACCGTGACATGCACTCCGAAGGCGCCCTGGGCTGCCGTGATGTCGCCACCGATCAAAGTGAGGCCGTAATCGCGGCAGGCCGCTTCAACCCCGTCGTAGAAGGCGTCCAGGAGTTCCACACTGATGCGGTTGGGCACCGACAACCCGATGGTGATGAACCGGGGTGAGCCCAGCTTGGCCTGGATGTCGCTCACGCCGGCGGTAACCGCCTTGTACCCCAGATGGTGCAGGGGTATGAAGGTGAGGTCGAAATCGACCCCCTCGATCAGCGTTTCCGTGCTGACGAGGGTAAGCTGCCCGGCGGCCGGAACCACGGCGGCGGCATCGTCACCGATCCCCAAGGGTACGCGTTCGTCGGGCGTGGAGAACCGGGCGGCGATGCGGCGGATGAGCGCGTCGCGGCCTAAGGTGGCGATGGGCGTGAAGGGCGTGTCGGACATGGGTGGTTTCAAACAAAAAAAGGCACACACGGAAAGCGTGCGGCCTTTTCTTGTCCACTAAGGGTGGTCTTATTGCTGACGGCGGGTCGAGTAGTTGATCTGCAGGGTGCCGGCTTGGCGGAGTTCCTGCTGCACATCGGTTACCGCACCCATCTCCGACTCGCGGTCGACCCGCAGCGATACGATGAGTTTGGGTTGTTCGACCAGCTTGTCGTACATGATGCGACGGATGAAGGTCATGTTGTCGATCAACACGTCGTCGATCTGCACTTTCGTATCGCCGATCTGGTTGCCTTCCAACTTCTCGGGACCCACATACACGTAGCTGATCAGGCGTTTCTGCTCGATCTTCTCGATGTTGGTGGCCCGGGTCAGATCCACACGGATCTGCAGGTCGGTGGTACGCAGAACGGTCGTCACCATGAAGAAGGTCAGGAGGATGAAGACGATGTCCGGCATGGACGTCGTCGGTATCTCCTGCTTCGTGTTCGCGTTCTTCTTGTTGAATGCCATGGATCGGTTGCCTCAGTTGCCGGTACCCTTGTCGGGTTCCGCGATGGATACGTTCATCGGGTAGATCTCCTTGACCTCGTCTTCCTCGCCGGCGCGCTCCTGGCGGCCTTTGTAGATGTCGTAAGGTACACCGGCCCGCTGCATGGCCACGGCATCGCGCAGTTGCTTGTACGCACCGCGCACCTCGTCCAGCATGTCGATGTAGATCTCGTAGGGCGTCTGGCGGTCGGTTTTGATCGACACGATGGCGGCCCGCGGATTCACGGACAGGTTCTCATCCACGCCGTTGTTGTCCACGAACTCCATCACCCGATTTTTCACATCCTGGATGGAAGCGGGACGCTCGTTGATGAGGATCATGCCGGAAGCGTTCACCAGGATCTTGAGCATGTTGCGCTCACGGACTTCTGGCGGTTCCACATTCTCCTCGGGAGGAGGAGGCAACACCAACCCGATACCCGAGTCGGCGTCGATCGTCGTTACGACCAGGAAGAACACCAACAGGAGGAAGGCGATGTCGGCCAACGAGGATGCCGGGATCTCCGGCATCACACGTGGCTTTTTCTTTTTCAGAAGGGCCATGTTCGGGGCCTCAGGACTTGAAGGAGTTGCGCAACCCCATGAGGGCCAGGGTGGCGCCCATCACGGCCAGTTGGATCAGGAAGGTGGCCACACCGGCTTCCGTCCAATCGCCCAGTACGCCGTAGGCACCGAAGAACACGACGAAGGGAGCCACGATCATGGCGATCTTGAAAGCCTGGAACTTGCCGGCGATGACGTTCTTCAGTCCGAAGCCCACGACGATCAGGATGCTGATCGCAGTCATGGCCAGGAAAATCAGCAATGAGATGCCGACGATGTCGAATTGCATGGGATGGTCCCCGGTTTGGAATTACTTCTTCTCGGTGGCGTGTTGGGCGATGGAGTCGATCAGCACGATCGAGCTTTCCTCCATGTCAACCACCAGACGGTCGATTTTGGAAACGCAGTAGTTGTACCCCACTTGGAGCAGGATGGCGCCCAACAGACCGGCAACGGTCGTCAGCAAGGCCACTTTGATACCACCGGCTACCAGGGAGGGAGAGATGTCGCCTGCGGCCTCGATGGCGTCGAAGGCTTCCACCATCCCTACTACCGTACCCAGGAAGCCGAACATCGGCGACAGGGAGATGAACAGGGACAACCAAACCAACCCGCGCTCCATGAAGCTCATTTCGATGGAACCGTAAGCCTGGATGGCTTTTTCGGCCGCTTCGATGCCCTCATCGGCACGCAACAGGCCAGCCTGGAATACCGATGCTACCGGACCACGCGTGCGGGAGCACACTTCCTCGGCTGCGGATACACCACCCGTCTGGAGGGCTTCCTTCACCTGCAGGATGAATTTGCGGGTGTTGATGTCGGCACGGTTCAAGGTGATCACGCGCTCCAGGAAGATGGCAAGCCCCAATACCACGCAGACCAACGTCGGCCACATGAAGGCACCGCCTTGGTTGAAGTAGAGGACCAGCACGTTGAAAAAGCCTTCCGTCGGGGCCTGCAACAGCAAGGTGCCAATGGACAAAGACATAGAAACTCCGATTTCGAGTGGGTTTGGTGTCAGTAGGAAAAGTGCATGGATGATAATCGGAAATGGCGGAAATGTCAAAGGCGGAATGGGTACCGAGGGGTATCTTGCCCTCATGTCACGCATCATTTTACTCATTCCATTCCTGCTCGCCCTTCCCGGCTTCGCCATCGCCCGGACCGACTCGCTGCTGTTCGTCATCCGGGTAGACGACATCACTTCCCGAACCACCAGCACCACCTACATGCCCCGCGGAATCGGCCCTTTCCAGGAGACGGCCGAAGCGGCCGGTGCCGTGGTGTCCTGGGCGGTGATGCCCGCCCGCCTGGCCGAACCCGCCGTGAACACCGGCGGCGAACTGGGCCGGCAATTGCGCGAAACCGTGGGGCGAGGCCACGAGATCGTGCTGCACGGATTCGACCACATCTGCGACCTGGATGACGCCAGCGGCCACGAAATGGCGTTTCCGATTTCGGGAAACCACACCCGCGACTTCACCTATGCGGAACAGTCCCTGTTGATCACCCGGGGCATGAATCTGCTGAGGGACAGCGTGGGTGTACGTCCGACCACCTTCGTCCCTCCCGGCCATTACTCGGATGCGGTCACCCACCAGGTGCTCTCCGACCAAGGGTTCCGGACCATAGGCATCAACGGATCCACCGGCCCGGTTACCTGGATGGAATCACCATGCGGTGGACGGCCGAGATTCTGGATTCCGTAAAGACCGAATACGGCTCCCGTCTGCGGTTCCTCACCCTCGGGCAACTCGGCGAGGTGCTTATCCGCCGCAGCACCTCGGTGGAACAACCGGTTCGGGACGAGACGCCCGGTCTCGAACTGCTGCATGCGTATCCGAATCCGTTCAACCCGGAAACCACCATCGGGTGGCGCCAGCGTGAGGCGGGCCCCGTACGGTTGGTGGTTTTCGACCAGACGGGCCGGGAAATCACCATACTGACCGCTTCGGCCTATCCGGCGGGCGAACACCGCATCCGTTTCAACGCGGCGGGGTTGGCCTCGGGCACCTATCTGGTCCGTATCGATTCTCCGGCCGGCACGGCCACCCGGTTGCTCACACTGATCCGCTGATTCAGAACACGGCGATGATGCGGGCGGTGAGGATGTGGATGGGTTCCGCGGCGGTGCGGGTGCGGGCGTCGTAACTCACATCGGCGCGAAGGAACTCGCTCAGCCGCCAGTCTCCCCTCAGGCTCCAGGCCCAGGTCATTCCCCTTCCGGCCCCTTCGCTCAGTTCGAATTCGACATAGGGGTCGGGCGTTCCGCGGAAATCGGTCTGCCGGAATTCCACTTGGAGGAAGAGGTTGGAAGCCCGCCCCGACCGGGTCAGGTCGGCCCTGACCCGCCGCGAATCCACACGGATCAGCGCACCATCCCGGTCGGTGCCACGCCCGAAGGTGGTCCTCAGCCCGCTTTGCCAGGTCGCGTTCCACCACAACCGGAGGTGGGGCGCCAACGTCCAGGCATCGATGTCGGAATTGCGGAAGGGCGCGTCGGCACTGGTCACGTTCCGGGTCCGGTGGGTAGCGTCAAGGCCCACGGCCACCCGCCGCTCGAAGGCGTAGCTGCCGGCAAGGGTCCACACCTGTTGGCGGGCCGCCTCCGGGCCCAGGAACCGGGCGATGCGGCTCCGGCTGCGGTCGTGCACGATGCGGACATCCCACCCGGGCACCCGCCGCAGCAGATCCCATTCGTGCAGCCATCGGTTGCGCGAACGCACCAACAAGGTGTCGGCCTGCACCTCCCGCTCCCGCTCATGCCTACCCCGGTAGCGGATGTTCGCAGCCCAGGCGGCATCGCGCCATCGTCTGCCGGGGTCCAACTCCCAGCGCCAATCGTGTTCGCCACGGCGGGTGGGCGTCCGGTCCTCCACCGGTCGGAACCGGAGGATGTACACCCCTTCGTCCGGACTCTGTTCGGGGAAGAATTCGTCGATCTGTTGCACGCCGTCGCTATTCAGGTCTTCCCAGACGAACTGCCCCAGCTCGGAACCCACATCAAGATAGGTTTCGGCCTGAAGCGCCCGGCTTTCGGATCGGAGGCCGGCAACCCAACCCACCTCCATCCATCGGTCCCGGGTACGGGCGGTCAGGTCGGATCGGAATCGGACCGACTCGGACCGGATGCCGGAGGAATCGGTACGGGCGGCCCAGCCGATCTGGGATTGATGCTGGATGCGGTCGGTGGTCAGGCGGCTGCCACCCTCCCAACCGACGGTCTTGCTGCCGGCATGCGGCTCCGACCTGATGAGGCGTTGCAGGTGCCCCGCCCAGATGCGTCCGGTTTCCCAGGCGACCCCCGGTGTCCATTCGATGAAGCCGGATCGGAGGTCCGGTAGCCCGTTCACGGGCCGGGCATCCCTGCGGTCTTCCAAGCGCAGGCCCACCCCCGGGGTGAGCGCGAAGGCCCCGGTTTGCCTGCGCCAGCCGACCTCCGAACGGCCGAAGGTGGCCTGGGCATCGGCTGCGCGGGTATGGGACCAAAGGCTGCTCGCGAACGGCAGGCCGGGCTCCCGGGTGTCCGCATCCAATTCCATACGGGTGCGGGAGGCTCCTCCTCTGGCCAGGCGCCCAGCGGATACGGCGATGCGGCTATGGGATGTGGGCAGTATGCTGATGGCGCCCTCGTTCAGCCAATCGTCGCCGGTGGAACCGGCGGGCAAGGCCCAGCGCACCGCATGTTCCACATCGCGGGGGTCTTCGAAGAAGCGGGCCTCGGCACCGATATGCCGGTGCGTGAACCGGGCCTGGATACGCCCGAAGGCCGTTTCCAGGGTATCGGATACGACCGCCGATTCCCAGGCGGTGCCCAGATTGTCGGTATCGTCGAGGGGTGAGAACCGGTTCAGGTCGAGTAAGCTGATGGCGGCCTCCTGGCGCCACCGGAAGGCGCCCAGGCGCACCACGGCATCCCCCGTGAGCAGATGATGGTCCTGCGGGGCAACCAGGACACGCAGGGGCTCGTGGTCGCCGCGGCCCGGCCCCACCCATTCGTACACGGCACCATTGGCCACATCGGGCCGCAGGCGATAGGCCCCGCCGCCGGCACCCGTGGGCGTGAAGGCCACCCGCCAGACGGCGGCGGGGTCGCCGGGCCGGAACCGGTAGATGGTGTAGGTTTCGCCCGCCACGGTGGTGTCGGCGCGGACATACCGCACCTCGCCCGTACCCGGGCGGAAACCGGTTGAATCCGCGCCGTCCACCGTGGCGGGCCCGTCTCCGGCCCGGCTCAGGGCCCGGCGTTCGGCGTCGGTCAGGCCCCAGGCCTCCGCGGCACGGATACCGTCGGCCTGGCGCAGGTAGCGGATGCCGAACGCCGGCGCGGGACGCGCCTCGGCCGCCAACCAGGTGCGGGGGTATCGGGTGTCCAGGAACTGGTATTCTACCACGATTCGGTCTTCCGGCTGCAACAGGCGGGTACTCACGAAGGTGATTTCGCCCAGGTCGTAATCCATCACGTAATCGCGGTCTTCGCCCCGCACCAACCGCTCCCCGTTGCGGAATACACGCTCTGTTCCGGCCAGTACGGTCACGAAGGGCTCGCCGGAGGCACCCGTCAACCGGTATGGTCCCGAAACACCGTTCTGCAGGGTGATGGCTTGCCGACGGAACGTGCCCCGCACCATGGCCACTCCGGCCAGATAGCGCCCGTGCCGGGTGTCGGTGCGGAGTTCGGCGCCTTGCAACCGGCGCTGGAACCGGCCGAAGGTGCCCTCCGGCAGGGAGATGTCCAGATCTCCCATCTGCAACCGACCGGCCCGATGCTCCGCCCGGATGTACACTTCGTCGAAATCGCGCAGGGCTTGGGTGGTACCATCGGGTTGTACCGGCAGATTCCGGTCGGTGAGGGATGCGGACAGGCGGATGTCGTCGGTGAGCTGGCCTTCCGCCTGGAACCGGAGCCCCGATTCGACGGACAGGTCGCGGCCGCTGCCCACGCGGACCCCCCGGGTCAGGCTTCCGCTTCGGGTGAGTCGGGTGGCGTCCGCGAAGGCCGGTGGGTCGGGACGGTTGAGGACCGGGAGCCCGGACAGGGTGTCGGTTGCAGGGGGCGGCCCCAACCGGGGCAACAGCGGAAACGGAGGAGGCCGGTACTGGATGCGGACCACCGCCGGTGGCACCACCCGGAGATGCAGCAACCCGGGCCCCGGTTCGAAACGCCAGGCCACGGCACCGGCCACTTCGACCGACGCGGGATCGACCAGGAAATCCAGGAACACGGTGGTGTCCGCTTGGGCGATCCGGTACACGCGTTGCGCGGCCAGCTGCAGCGGCGCGCCCAGCAAAACCGGCAACAACAACAGCAACAGGCGGTGGCGGATCACACGGCGAAGGTACGATGGGCAAAAAAAAAGGAGGTCGGGTTTCCCCGACCTCCTTTCGGAAGCAGCACGATCGTGCCGCGCCTTATTCTTTCACGACGCTGATGGTCAGCGAGGCTTTCACCTCACCCAACAGGTTGACGGTAGCGGTGTGCTCGCCCAGGTGTTTGATCTCTTCCACCACGATCTTGCGGCGGTCGATTTCGAACCCGAGGTTCTTCAGGGCATCGGCCACGTACCCGTTGGTTACGGAACCGAACAGTTTGCCGTCGTCGCCGGCTTTCATGGCGATCTCGATCTTCAGGGCACCCAATTGGGCGGCCAGTTCACGGGCGGCGGCCACGTTCTCGCTGATGCGCTTGGTGGCATGTTTGGCACGCTCGGCGGCGGCTTTGATGGCACCGGGAGTGGCTACTACGGCGAACCCTTGCGGGATGAGGTAGTTGCGGCCGTACCCGTCTTTGACGACGACCACGTCGCCGGCTTCGCCCAGGTTCTCAACCGCTTGTTTCAATACGATCTTCATGGTTGTTCTCCGGGATTAACGCAGGTTGTCGGCAACGAACGGCAGCAGGCCCAGATGGCGGGCACGCTTGATGGCGTCGGACAATTGACGTTGGAATTTGGCGCTGGTACCGGTCACACGACGGGGAAGGATCTTGCCCTGGTCGTTGACGAACTTCTTCAACACGTCCACATTCTTGTAGTCGATGTAGGTGAAGCCGGATTTCGTGAACAGGCACTCGCGTACCGGACGCGGGGTGTTCTTGCGGGGAGCTTGCGGTTTTTTCTGCATGGGGTACCTCAGTTTTTCTGCTCTTCTTCGTTGCGCTCGCGCAGCACCGGGGTCTGCCCTTTCTTCTGCAATTCACGGTACGCCAACATCTTGTTGTCGTACTTGATGGTCAGGAACCGGATCACGTTGTCGTCGATCGTCATCTGACGCTCGACTTTGGCCACGATGGCGCCCGGCCCTTCGAAATACAGATTCACGAAATAGCCGCTGCTCTTCTTCTGAATCTCATAGGCGAGGGACTTGATCCCCCACTCCTGCACCTCGTCGACCGTGGCCCCGTTCTCGGTGAGAAACGCGGTGTAACGGTCAACGACGGCTTTCAATTGGTCCTCTTCCAGGACCGGGTTGACGATGTACGTCAACTCGTAATACTGACCAGCCATTGTATCCTTCGGGTGTTTGGGTAAAACAGTCGACGGGGGTTCCGCCAACAGGGGCCGAAAGATACGGGTCTCAGAACAGATTCACAATCAACGAGGGCATCACGCCGAACAGGATGGTGAGGCCGGCCAGCAGCAGGATGGTCCAACCGTAGAGGCGGTCCACCGCCGGCAGGCTCACGGGTTGTTCGGGTGATTTGAAGTACAGGTACACCATCACGCGGATGTAGTAGAAGGCGGCGGCGGCCGATGTGAGTACCCCGACCAGCGCCAGCGTGATGTAGCCTTGTTCGATGGCGGCGGCGAAGACCTGGTATTTCCCGGCGAACCCGGCGAAGGGCGGCATGCCGGCCAGGGAGAACAGGAAGATGGACAAGGCCACACCCAATGCGGGTTGCTGCCAGCCCAACCCGGCGAATTGTTCCAAGGTGGAGCGTTCCTGGCCGTCGGCCGTTTCATAATAGGCCAACACCGCGAAGGCGCCGATGTTCATGAGCGTGTAGGCGAACAGATAGAACAGCACGCCATCGTAGCCGCTCAGCGTGCCCGCCGTCAGGCCGACCAGGGCGTAGCCCGCGTGGGCGATGCTGGAGTAGGCCAGCATGCGTTTCACGTCGTGCTGCACCAGGGCGATGAGGTTGCCCACGATCATGGTGAGCAGGGCGACGATTTCGAGCACCGGTGCCCATTGCTCCACACTGCCCTGCAGGCCGCGGCCCAACACCAGGATGAAGGCCACGAACGCCGAGGTTTTGGCCGCGGTGGCCATGTAACCGGTGATGGTGGTGGGAGCACCCTGGTATACGTCGGGGGTCCACATGTGGAAGGGTACCGCAGATACCTTGAACAGGAACCCGACCAGTAGCAGCCCCACGCCGGCCCAGTACAGGCCTCCTTTGTCGGTGGTGGCGGCGATCACATCCAGGGAGGTGGACATGGTGGCTCCGTACAGCAATGCGATGCCGTACAACAGGAAACCGGTGGAGAACGCGCCCAGCAGGAAGTATTTCAACGCGGCTTCGATACCGGTTTTCCGCTCGCGCACGAGGCCGGCCAACACGTACAGACACACCGACATGGTTTCGAGACCCACGAACAGGGCTACCAGGTCGGTGGCGGAAGCCAACACGATCATGCCGGTGGTGGCGAACAGGATGAGGGCGTACACCTCGGCGTAATGGTGCCCGATCTTCTCCAGATAGCTGCGGCTCAGCACCAGGGTGAACAAGGTGCCCAGGCTCACCACGAAGGTGCCGAAGGCGGCGGTACCCCCATGGGCCACCATGCCCGAGAAGAGCAACCCGCTATGACCGGCCACCAGGTCGGATGCGGCCACCACGGTGGCCGACAAGGCGGTGAACACGGCTACCGCGTTCACCCAACGCATGTCGGTCTTGAAGGCGGCGGCCATCATGGCGGCCAAACCGCCGATGCTGGTGATGGCGGCAGGCCAGAAATAGGAAAGGTCGTGCAGCAGGTCCATGTTACTTGGTAGCGGCGAGGTCTTCGGTGGCGTCGTACAGGTCGCGGGCCCAAGCCGGCAACGCTGCCGTTTCGGTGGCCGCGAGCACGCGCTCCGCTTTCAGTTTGGATTGTTCCAGCAGATGCCGGATGTGGCCTTCGGAATAGCCGGTGAACAAGGATGGATACACCCCGATCCACACGATGAAGATCATGATGGGGATGAGCAATCCGGTTTCCCGGGCATCCAGGTCGGTCAACGATTTGTTCTCGTCGTGGGTCATTGGGCCGAAGAACACCCGCTGCACCATCCACAACATGTACACGGCGGCCAGGATGACCCCCGTGGTGGCGACCACCGTGAACCAGATGCTGCCCAAGGCGGCCGAATCGAACGAGCCCAGCAGGATGAGGAACTCGCCCACGAACCCGTTGAGACCCGGCAACCCGACCGACGCCATGGTGGCGACCATGAACATGACCGCGAAGACGGGCATGCTGCTGGCGATACCCCCGAAATCGGCAATCATGCGGGTGTGGCGGCGGTCATAGATCATGCCGACCAACAGGAACAAGGCGCCCGTGCTCAGACCGTGGTTGATGTTCTGGATCACCGCCCCTTGCACGGCGGTAGTGGTCATGGCGAAGATGCCCAGCACCACGAAGCCCAGGTGGCTCACCGACGAATAGGCTACCAGTTTCTTCACATCTTTCTGCACCATGGCCACCAGGGCGCCATACACGATGCCGATCACGGCCAGGGTCCCCATCAGCGGGGCGAAGGCTTCGGATGCGTTGGGGAACATGGGCAATACGAACCGGATGAGGCCGTAGGTCCCCATTTTCAGCATGATGGCGGCCAGCACCACGGAACCGGCCGTGGGCGCCTCGGTGTGCGCGAAGGGCAACCAGGTATGGAAGGGGAACAACGGCACCTTGATGCAGAACGCCAGGGCGAAGGCCAGGAACAGCCAGGTCTGTTGGACCAACCCGATCTGATACTCGGCACCGGTCCAGATCCGCATGTCCGAGGTGAAGACACCCCCGTTCACGGCATGGCCCGCATCATACCCGGTGTAGATGAGCGCCACCAGCATGATGAGCGAACCCACCAGGGTGTACACGAAGAATTTGAGTGTGGCCGCGATGCGCCCCGAACCGCCCCAGATTCCGATCAGGAAATACATGGGGATGAGGCTCAGCTCGAAGAAGACATAGAAGAGGACGGCGTCCTGGGCGGCGAAAACGCCCAACGACCCGGTCTGCAGCAGCAGGAGCATGCTGTGGAATCCGGTCACGTGCTTGTGGACCGAATCCCATGCGGAAATGACCACGATGGGCGCCATGAAGGTGGTGAGCAGATAGAGCAACAGGCTCAATCCGTCCAATCCAACCAGGTAGCTGATGTCCAGATCGGGTACGAAACGCCCGCCTTCGGTCAGGAATTGAAGTTCGTGCGCCCGGCTGATGTCGAAATTGAACAGCAGGGGCAGGGAGGCGGCGAACGCCAGCACGGTGGTCAGCAGGGTGACCCACCGCACCAGCGACTCGTTCCGGCGTACGGCCCAGATGCCGAGCAGGCCGGCCAGGGGCAGATACAGGGAGAGGTTCAGAAGATCCATTCGGGTATTCGGTGGATTAGAACAGCAGGAGTCCGACGACCAGCAACACGCCGACCACCAGATACATGGCATATCCCGAAACCAGGCCCGTTTGGGCATAGCGCAGAATGCTGCCGGTGAAGTTGGTCAGGCCGGCCACAAGGTTGACCAGGCCGTCAATGCCTTTCAGATCGAAGACCGCCAGCACCTTGTCGCTGAGTTTGAGGATGGGATTGGCCACATACCCCTCGTAGATCTCGTCGAGGCGGTATTTGTCGCTCCAGAGGCGGTAGGCACCACCCAAACCGCGTTGCAGGGCGGCATCCGACTCGGCGGCGCGGTCGCCGGTGTACCGCTGGTAGGCCAGCCAGACCGCGAACGATGCCAGGGCCGTGGATGCCAGCAGGATGGTCCATTTCACGGGTTTGGCCAGAGCCAGATCGTACTCGGCTATGCCACCGATCAACCACCCGTGCAACCAGTTGCTGTGCGCGTCCGGGTTGCCGAAGGTCTGCACGATGAAATCGGGGAAGCCCATGAAACCGCCCACCAGGGACAAGACGGCCAACACCCACAACGGAAGCGTCATGTGCCAGGGCGATTCGTGCAGGTACTTCTCGGCACCGGCCGCTTCGGGGTACCGTTTGGACAGTTGGAAGGTGCCGTGGAAGGTGCCGAAGGTGAGGCGGAACATGTAAAAGGCCGTGAGGAAGGCCGTTACCAGCGCCAACCCGAAGAGCACGAAATACACGGGTTGGTAGAACGCGCCCGCATTGTACAGCATGGCCAGGATCTCGTCTTTCGAGAAGAAGCCGGCCAGTGGCGGAATGCCCGCGATGGCGATGGTCGCAATCAGGAAGGTCTTGTAGGTGCTGGGCATGTAGGCCTTCAACCCGCCCATGTTCCGCATGTCCTGCGGATCGAAATGCACGTGTTTGCCGTGGTGGTCCAATTCGTGCTCCACGTGGTGCATGGCGTGGATCACACTGCCCGAACCCAGGAAGAGGCAGGCCTTGAAGAAGGCGTGCGTGATCACGTGGAACATGGCGGCGATGAACCCGCCCGAACCCAGCGCCAGGAACATGAAGCCCAGCTGCGATACGGTGGAATAGGCCAGCACCCGTTTGATGTCGGTCTGCGTGAGGGCGATGGTGGCCGCCACGAAGGCCGTGATGCCCCCTATGACCGCCACGATGAGCATGACCTCGGGCGTCATCACGTAGATGGCCGACATGCGGGAGATCAGGTAGATGCCCGAAGTGACCATGGTGGCCGCGTGGATGAGGGCCGAGACCGGCGTAGGGCCCGCCATGGCGTCGGGCAACCACACGAACAGGGGGATCTGGGCCGATTTGCCCGTGGCCCCGATGAACATCAGCAACCCGATCCAGAAGGCCGCATCGGCCGGAATGCCGTCCAGATTGGCGAAGATGGCATCGAATTGCAGGCTGCCCACGTGCCGGAACACCAGGAACATGGCCACCAGGAAGGCGAAATCGCCCACCCGGTTGTACACGAATGCCTTTTTGGCGGCGCTGGCCTTCTCCATGTCTTTGTACCAGAACCCGATGAGCAGGTAGGAACACACACCCACCCCTTCCCAACCCAGGAACAGCAACAGCAGGTTGTCGCCCATCACCAGGTTCAGCATGGCGAAGATGAACAGGTTCAGATAGGCGAAGAATTTCCAATAGCCTTCGTCTTCCTTCATGTATCCCATGGAATACAGATGGATGAGCGAGCCGATACCGGTGATGAAGAGCATCATGACCACGGAGAGCTGGTCCACCCTCCAGGCGATGTCGCTGGTGAAGGATCCGGCTTGCAGCCAGGTCATCAGGTGGTAGGTGACCGGACGGCTGTCGGCCTCCAGACCCATGAACAGGGTGACGCTGGCCAGGAAGGGCACGAAGACCATGGCGGTGGCGAACCACCCGATCCAGTTCTTCCGCTCGCGGTACCCGGGCAGGTACATGCCGGCCAGGCCGTTCACTAGGAACCCGGCCAGCGGCAGGGCTACGATGAGGGGCAACAATTGGGAAGCGTTCATCACCAGCGCAACAGATTGATTTTCGTGATGTCCACCGACAGGTTGTTCCGGAAGATGGCGATGATGATGGCCAGACCCACGGCGGCTTCGGCCGCGGCCACGCACAAGGCGAAGAACACGAGCATCTGCCCGTGCACGTCACCGAAATGGGCGCTGAAGGCGACCAGCGAGAGGTTCACCGCGTTCAGCATGAGCTCGACGCTCATGAACATGACCACGGCGTTCCGGCGGATGAGGACCCCGATGGTGCCGATCGTGAACAGCACCGCGCTCAGGCCCAGGAACCAGGGCAGGGATATCATGAAGTACCTTTTTTATTGTGGTGCTGGGCGATGAGCAAGGCACCGATGACGGCCGCCGTAAGCAGGATCCCCGTCAATTCGAAGGGAAGCACGTACCGCGTGAACAATTGGTCGCCTATGGCTTCCACCGTTCCCACTTCCGTCATGGCGGCGGATATCATGGGCAGGGTGTCGGTCCAACCGGCCACCGCGAACAGCAACTGCGCCAGTACCGCCGTGCCCAACAGGAACGACACCACCATTTTCAGGGAGATCTGCTTCAGAACCGACTCCTCCTTGTCCGTGTTCAACAGCATGATCACGAACAGGAACAGCACCATGATGGCCCCCGCATACACCAGGATCTGGATCACCGCCAGGTATTGGGCTTTGAGCAACAGGTACACGCCGGCAAGCGACACCATGTTGAGGACCAGGAATAACGCGCTGGTTACGGCGTGACGGCTGAGGATCGTCGCGACCGCGCTGGCCACGGCAAAGGTGGCCAACAGGATGAACAGGTACGTCGTGAGCATGAGGACCGTTGGTTTTGAGCGGTCAAAGATACCGCATTCACCCGAAGGCTACCAACCCGAGCACCCCCACGATCCAGCAATACCAGGCGAACGGATCGAGGCCTTTTTTCTTGAAAACGGCGATCAGCGCTTTCAGTGCGAAATAACCCGATACCGCCGATGCCAGAAACCCGGCGACCAGTTGTCCGCTTTCTCCGGCCTGAAGCCCGGTTTCGGCCACATCCCTCAGTTTCAGCAAGGTGGCTCCTCCGATCACCGGCAGTACCATGAGGAAGCTGAAATCGGCCAATTCGTCGCGTTTGAGGCCCAACCAGGCTCCCATGGACATGGTGGAACCCGACCGGCTGATGCCAGGCAGGATGGCGAACGCCTGGGCCAATCCCACCACGAAGGCCTTGCCCGCCGTCATACTGCCGCTGCCCGAGGCCGGAGCGTACCGGGTGGACCACAAGATGCCGCCGGTGACCAGCAGGGCGGCCGAGACGAACACCGGATTCGAGAACAACGCGCCGATCTGGTCTTCGAGCGTCAGGCCGATGGCCCCCGCCGGCACCATGCTCAGCAGGATGAACCCGGCCATGCGCAGCTCGGCGGCCTCGCGCCGCCACATGCCCGCCAGCAACCGGCCGATGCGGTCCCTGAAATACACCAGGATGCTCACCAGCGACCCGGCGTGCACCATCACTTCGAAGGTGACGCCCTGCCCCAGTTCCCGACCCATGAGAGCTTGCGCCAGCACCAGATGACCCGAACTGCTGATGGGAAGGAACTCGGTGATGCCTTGAACGATGCCCAGGATGAGGGCCTCCAGAATATCCATGTGGGGTGCTATCTTTGGTCGAAATTCGGGTAAAAACCAAGATATGCAGTATTACACCGTAGATATGCAGGCGCTCAAGGAGCGCATCACCACAGCCGGCGCCTTCGTGGGCGAGGTCCGCACCGCCCTGTCTTCGGTGGTGGTGGGCCAGGAGTACATGATCGACCGCCTCCTCATCGGCCTGCTCACCGACGGGCACGTCCTGCTCGAAGGGGTTCCGGGTCTGGCCAAAACCCTTACGGTTTCCTCCCTGGCCCAAGTGCTCGACACCCGCTTCCAGCGCATCCAGTTCACGCCCGACCTCCTGCCCGCCGACCTCATCGGTACCCTCATCTTCAATCAGAAAGAAGGGGAATTCACCGTCAAGAAAGGGCCCATCTTCGCCAACATCATCCTGGCCGACGAGATCAACCGGTCGCCCGCCAAGGTGCAGAGCGCCCTGCTCGAAGCCATGCAGGAGCGGCAGGTCACCATCGGAGACACCACCTTCAAACTGGACAATCCCTTTCTGGTGCTGGCCACGCAGAACCCCGTGGAGCAGGAAGGCACCTACCCCCTGCCCGAAGCCCAGGTGGACCGGTTCATGCTCAAGATCCGGATCGGGTACCCCACCGAAGCCCAGGAACTGGACATCATGCGGCGCATGGCCCGTACCGAACGGCGGGCCCCGCTCAAATCGGTCGTCAAGACGAAAGCCGTTCTCGAGGCCCGCAAGGTGGTGCAAGACATCTACATGGACGAGAAAGTGGAGCGTTACATCATCGATCTGGTGTTCGCCACACGCAAACCCGCCCAGTACAACGCACCGGAACTGGCTCCGCTCATCCAATACGGAGGATCGCCACGGGCCAGCATCAATCTGAACCTGGCATCACGAGCGCATGCATTCCTGGAACAACGCGCCTATGTGACTCCCGAAGACGTGCGTGCGGTTGCACATGATGTATTGAGGCACCGTGTGATCCTGTCTTACGAAGCCGAAGCCGAAAACGTATCGTCCGACGACGTGATCGATCGTCTGCTCGGAACTGTGATGGTACCTTAGGATATTTTACCAATTTCATATTGATATGAATTGGCACAAATACCTATATTCGGGTAGGGTTGTGTATCTACATCATCTAAACAATAACGTTACCTTATGAAAATCCGCACGATCAAGCGTTCCGAGATGAAAACGACGAAGAAAAGTTCGTCCAAATTCAAACCTCTCATCGACGCCCTCGGCCAATTGGTACCCGGTGGAGACGCCATCGAAGTAAGCTATACGAGCGATAAGGAATTGAACTCCATGCGTAACGTGGTGTACACGTTCAACCGCGAGAACGACGGCAAAATCCGCAGCGGCAAAGACACCATGAACGGTAAGATCTTCTTCTACCGCGACAAGTGATCGGCAGGTCCGACTACTGAAAAAGGGCGCTTCGGCGCCCTTTTTCGTTTCAGGAGAGTTCGAGCATGCGGTCGAGCGAGCGTTTGGCCCGCAACCGCAGGCCCTCCTCGAGTTCGATCTGCTCGCGGTCTTCGCGCAGGGAGGCCAGGGTGTCTTCCAGGGTTATCTCGTTCATGTGCGGGCAACGCACACTGCACATGCCCAGGAACTCCTTGTCCGGGTTCTCGGCGGCGATGTTGTCGCTCATGCTGCATTCGGTAAGCAGCAGGAACCGTTTGGCCTGGCTGTTGGCCACGAAATGGACCATGGCCGTGGTACTGCCGCTGAAATCGGCCGCATCCACCACTTCGGGCGGACACTCCGGATGGGCCAGCACCACGGTGTCGGGGAATTGGGCCCGCGCATTCCAGACATCCTCCGGGCGGAACTGTTCGTGCACCTCGCACCGGCCGTTCCAGACGATCATGGCTTCGTGGAAGTCGCTGCCGGCGGCCTCGCTGGGGTAGATCACCCGTTTGCCGGTTTCCTTGGCGATGTTCTTGGCCAGGAACTCGTCGGGCAGGCAGATCACCACGTCGCTGTCCAGTTTCCGCACGATGTCGGCCGCGTTGGCCGAAGTGCAGCACACATCGGTCTCTGCCTTCACATCGGCATAGGTATTGATGTAGGTGACCACCGGAACGCCGGGGTATTTGGCCTTCAGCCGGCGCACGTCCTCGGCCGTGATGCTCGAGGCCAACGAACACCCGCCCACCCGCGTGGGCAGGAGCACCATGCGGCTCGGGTTCAGGATCTTGGCGGTTTCGGCCATGAACCGCACCCCGCAGAACACGATGCGGTCGGCCTGGGTGTTGGCCGCAATCCGGCTCAATCCCAACGAATCGCCCACGAAATCCGGTATGCTGTGGTACAGGGCCGGTTCCATGTAGTTGTGCCCGAGGATCACCGCATTCTTCTCCTTCTTCAACCGGTTGATCTCATAGGCGATCTCGGCTTTCACACGGAGCTCGGCTTCGGGAATCAACCGAGACAGCTTGGCGGCCATGCGGTCGTAGGTCTCTTGGACGCTGGATGCGGGTACGATGGGTTGCATGCGGGTAGGGCAAAAAAAAAGAGGAGAGGCGTTACCACCTCTCCTCCGAAGATACCGGATTCCGACGGGAAGGTCAGTTCCCGCCTTTCTCCTGCTCGAGCAACTTGGCACGCAGGTCGGCCAAGCCGGACATCTCACCCAGGGTGGGTGCTCCGTCCACGACTTCGGCTTTCTTGCCCTTGGATTTCTTCACCTTCTTGAGGTCTTCGTCCAGGAACGCCTTCTCGCTCACGGTCACGTTGTGGTTCTGCTCATCGAAATCGATGACCGCCACATTCACCACCTGGCCTTCTTTGTAGTTGGCCGATACGGCGTCGCCGAAGAGGGCTTCCTTGGCCGGCATGAAGGCTTCCAAGCCCGGTGCCAGTTTCACGGAAACGCCTTTGTCGGTCACTTTGGCCACCGTGGCGGTTTCGGTTTTGGTGCCCGGCGCGAACTCGGTGGCGAACTTCTCCCAGGGGTTTTCCTGGGTCTGTTTGTGGCCCAACGAGATGCGGCGGTTCTCGAAATCGATCGACAGGATCACCACATCCAACACGTCGCCTTTGTTCACGACTTCGTTGGGGTGGGTGAGTTTGTCCTGCCAGCTCAGGTCGGAGATGTGGACCAGACCGTCGATACCCGGCTCGAGTTCGATGAACACGCCGAAGTTGGTCAGGTTGCGCACCACGCCTTTGTGACGGGAACCGATGGCATACCGCTCCAGGATGGCTTTCCAGGGATCGTTCTCGAGCTGTTTGACACCCAGGGAGACTTTCTTGTCGCCTTTGTTGATGTTCAACACCACGCATTCGATGATCTGGCCTTTCTCGACCAACTGGCTGGGATGCTTGATGTGCTGGGTCCAGGACATCTCGGAGATGTGGATGAGGCCTTCCACGCCTTTCTCCAGCTCCACGAAGGCGCCGTAGTCGGCAATGGAGACCACCTTGCCCTGCACACGGGAACCCTCGGGGTATTTCCCGTCGATGTCGTCCCACGGATGGGGTTGGAGTTGCTTGAGACCCAGGGAGATGCGCTTGCGCTCCTGGTCGAACTCGAGCACCACCACGTTGAGGCGCTGGTCCAGACGGATGATTTCGGAAGGATGCTCCACGCGGCCCCAGGAGAGGTCGGTGATGTGCAGCAGGCCGTCCACGCCGCCGAGGTCGATGAACACGCCGAAATCGGTGATGTTCTTGACTTGGCCTTCGAGTACCTGGCCGGGTTCCATGCTGGCCAGGATCTCCTCACGCTGCGACTCGAGGTCGGTTTCGATGAGGGCCCGGTGCGAAACCACGATGTTCTCGCTGGTCATGTTCAGCTTCACGATGCGGAACTCCATCGTCTTGCCCACATAGGCGTCGAAATCGCGCACAGGACGCACGTCGATCTGGGAGCCGGGCAGGAAGGCGTCGATGCCGAAGACATCCACCACCATGCCGCCTTTGATGCGGCGTTTGATGAAGCCCTCGACCACGGAACCGTCGTTGTGGGCGGTTTCGATTTTCTGCCATACACGCAGGGTGTCGGCTTTGCGGCGCGAAAGCACCAGCTGGCCGTCGCGGTCTTCCACGCGGTCCAGGAACACCTCTACGGTATCACCCGGTTTCACGCTGTCGGAATCGCGGAATTCGTTGAGGGGAACGATGCCCTCGGATTTGAAACCGATGTCGACGATCACATATTTCTCGTCGATGGAGACCACACGGCCGGTGATGATCTCTTTTTCGGTGAAGGCGCTCAGGGTGCCTTCATACATCTTCACGAAATCGTGATAGGTGCGTTCGTCGTAGTCTTCGGAAGCTTCGTTCAGTTCGGCCAAGGTGTACACTTTGCCGGCAACGGCACCGTCGTAACGGGCTGGAGCGGACGGCGTGCGGGGTGCCTTGGGCGCTTCTTCTGCGGCGGGTGCTTCGGCTACGGGAGCCTCGGCTACTTCGGCGGCTTCCACTTCGGCAGTGGGTTCTTCGACAACGGGAGCGACCGGGGTCTCTTCCGCTTCAGGCGTGTTCAATTCTTCGGACATGTGGGTTGGGTACCCGGTGCGTGTGCCACGGCCGGACGCGAACGTCCGTTCGGGAAAACGGTTATGGGTTTTGTGGATTGGGTGATGGGTTGTTTCCTTTCCGTATTTCTGCGATGAGACGGAGCACTTCGGCCACCTGGTCGTCGAACGACCGATGGGTGGTGTCTACCTCGACGGCGTCGTCGGCCTTCCGGAGCGGATCGGCCTGGCGGGTCGAATCGAGGGTGTCGCGGCGGGCCAACTCGGCACGGACCTGGGCCGCTTCGGCCCCCAGGCCCATGGCCTCCAACTCCGCCGCACGCCGTTCGGCACGGGCGGCCAGGTCGGCGGTGAGCCAGATCTTCAGGTCCGCATCGGGGAATACCGCCGTGCCGAGGTCACGGCCTTCGCCGATGAAGTCTCCGGTGGCTACGAACCGGCGCAAGGCCGCATTCACAACCGCCCGGGCTTCGGGCAAGGCCGCAACCACACTCACCCGCGCCGAGGTCTCGGGCAGGCGGAGCTGGTCGGTCAGGTCGGTACCATCCACGAACAGCCGGAAATCCGAACCGTCGTAGCGGGCTTCCATCCGCATCGCAGGCAATCGTTCAAGGAACCGAGGGATGTCTTCCCCCATCTGCCGGAACACTACGGTCAAGCCCCGATAGAACGCACCGGAATCCAAATATTGGAATCCGGAACGCGCCGCCACCGCTTTCGCCGTGGAGCTTTTCCCCGCTCCCGCGGGGCCATCGAGCACTACGATCATGAATGTGTCCGTCAGAGACTCGTAAAATAAGCGGTTCCTCTTGTTTATTCCAAGGATGGATGATATTTTTGAGGCCTTTCCCCAGAACCGAGCCAGCTCATGCCTCAACACGTCTCCTCCGAAAAACGGGTCCGCCAGGACGCAAAGCGCAATGCCGCCAACCGCGCCAACCGCAGCCGCATGCGTACCCTCATCAAGAATGTCCTGAAAGCGACCGACAAAGACACGGCTTCCGCCGCTTTGGTCCAGGCCGTTTCCTACCTGGACAAGATGGCCGTAAAGCGCATCGTGCATCCCAACAACGCGGCTCACAAGAAGTCGATGTTGGTCCGTTTCGTGAACCGCCTCGCCTGAGGCGGTCGTGGGCAAGGCCCTCTTGGTGATCCTGGACGGGTACGGCATCTCCGCCGACCCGTCCGTTTCGGCCATAGACCAGGCCCGCAAACCCTTTCTCGACCAGCTTTTCGCATCGCACCCCCACGGCCGGCTCACCGCCGGCGGCGAAGCGGTAGGGCTACCCGAAGGCCAATTCGGCAATTCGGAGGTCGGCCACCTGAATATCGGTGCCGGCCGCATCGTCTGGCAGGACCTGTCCCGCATCGACAAATCCATCCGGGACGGCTCCTTCTTTGACCTGCCCGGCCTGAAGGCCCTGGCGGCTTCCGCTCGGAAGGCCGGTCGCCTCCATCTGATGGGGTTGTTCTCCGATGGCGGCGTCCACAGCCACATCCGCCATCTCGACGCCTTGGTCGAATGGGTGCGCCGCGAAAACCTGCAGCAGGTATATCTGCATCTGTTCGGTGATGGACGCGACACCGCGCCCGATTCGGGCATCACCTTCGCCCGCGGTTTCGATCCCGGCCCCTGCCGCATCGTGTCGTTGGTGGGTCGCTATTATGCCATGGACCGCGACACCCGCTGGGAGCGCGTGCGGCGGGCCTACGACCTGCTGGTACACGGAAACGGTACCCATGCCGACTCCCTCGAAGCCGCCTTCGCCGCCAATTACGCGGCCGGAAAGACCGACGAATTCCTCGAGCCCGTTGTGATTGGTCCCGATGCGGACCAAACCCGCATCCACCCGGGCGACCCCGTTCTCTTCTTCAATTACCGCAGCGACCGGGCGCGCGAACTTTCGGTAGCCTTGAACGATCCCTCCTTCAGTGGTTTCCCCACCACGCCACTGGAGCCCGACTACCACACCTTCACCCAGTACGACGCCACCTTCGCGTTCGCGAAAGTCCTCTACGAAGCCATCCCCATGGCCAATACCCTGGGCGAGTGGGTGAGCAAGCAAGGCAAGACCCAGTTGCGCATCGCGGAAACCGAGAAGTATCCGCACGTCTCCTTCTTCTTCAACGGGGGTGTGGAGCAGCCCAACCCCGGCGAAGACCGCATCCTGGTGCCGAGCCCGAAAGTGGCCACCTACGACCTGCAGCCCGAGATGAGCGCGCCGGAAGTGACGGACAAGCTGATCGCGGCCATACGATCCAAGCCCTACGACCTGGTCGTGCTCAACTATGCCAATCCCGACATGGTGGGGCATACGGGGTCCATGGAAGCCGCCGTGAAAGCCATAGAAGCCGTGGATGCGGGCATGAGCCGGTTGATACCGGTAGCCCGGGAACACGGCTATGAGATCGTCGTGATCGCCGACCACGGCAATGCCGACCAGATGCGCAACCCGGACGGCACGCCCCACACGGCCCACACCCTGGCACCCGTGCCGGTTCTGGTGGTGCGCCAAGGGCAACCCACCCCGCCCCGCGAAGGGGGCATCCTGGCGGATGTGGCCCCTACCCTGCTGGCGTTGATGGGGCTGCCCCAGCCGCCGGAAATGACGGGCCGGTCGCTGGTTTAGGGCACGGAGGTCAGCCCCAGCGCTCCCGGATGGCCCGGTCGAGCGTTTCGCGATGGTCCGGATGGGCCAGATCCCGCAACAGCCGCGCCCGCTCCTTCAGTCCTTTTCCATACAGGTCGGCCACGCCGAATTCGGTGACCACGAACCGCACATGGGCCCGGGTGGTGACCACACCGGCACCCGGTTTCAGCATGGGTACGATTTTGGACAATCCCTTGGGTGTGGTGCTGGCCATGGCGATGATGGGTTTGCCCCCGGGCGACAAGGCCGCACCCCGTATGAAATCCATCTGCCCGCCCACACCGGAAAACTGATAGGTACCGATGCTGTCGGCACAGACCTGGCCGGTGAGGTCGATCTCGATGGCCGAGTTGATGGCCACCACGTCCGGATTCTGCCGGATCACGGCCGTATCGTTCACATAGCTGGCTTCGAGGAACCGGAAATCGGGGGCGTCGTCCAGCGCGTCATACAATTTCCGGGTGCCCACGGCGAAACTGGCCACCGTCTTGCCGGCATGCTTCTTTTTGCTGGAATTGTCCACCACACCCGCCTCGATGAGCGGCAGCAGGCCGTCGCTGAACATCTCGGTATGGATACCCAGATGTTTGTGATGGCCCAGGCACCGCAGCACGGCATCCGGAATGGTGCCGATACCCATCTGCAGGGTGGATCCATCCTCGATCAGGCCGGCGATGTAGGCCCCGATCTTCAGGTCGGTTTCCGACACATCGGCCCCGTAATCCACCTCGGGCAAGGGATCGTCGCAGCGGGTCATGGCGGTGAAATCGCGCACGTGGATCATGCCGTCGCCATGCACGCGGGGCATGTTCGGATTGATCTGGGCGATGACCACCTTGGCGGCTTTCACGGCGGCCAGTGCCACATCCACCGACGGGCCCAGCGAACAGTACCCGTGGCGGTCGGGTGGCGACACCGACACCAGGGCCGCATCCAGGGGGATGATGCCGCGCCGGAACAGCCCGCCGATCTCGCTCAGGAACACCGGGATGTAATCGCCGCGGCCCTCGGCCACCGGCCCGCGGGTAACCCCCGATACGAACAGCGTGTTGAAGATGAAGGCGTGCCGGTAGGCGGGGTCCGTTATGGGCGTGGCGCCCAGGGTGGTGATGTTGTAGAGTTCGACGTCGTGAAGCACCGAAGCGTGGGCGGCCAAGGCCCGCAACAGGCCGTGCGGAGTGGCGGCCGAGCCGTGTACGAAGACCTTGGAGCCGGCGCCGATGAGCCCTACGGCGGCTTCCGGAGGGAGCAGAATGGGTTCCATGGCCGGAACCTAGCCCCGGGCACGGCCTGTGGTCAACCCGATGGGCAACATCCGGCAAAAGATGTGGGGCACCATTAGGTACAGAACCCGAAAACCGGCATACTTCGGGCATGCTTCCACTGCGCATCTGGGTCATCGAAGACAACCGCCTCATCCGGGCGGGCATCGTAGCCTTGTTGGCCCGCAACCCCCAGTTCGAAGTGGTGGATGCCGACCGCGACCCCGCCCCACCCGACCTGGTGCTGCTGGATCCGGGCCTGCGCAGCCGCAACAGCCTGGAGTGGGTCAAACGCCACCACATCCGATACCCGGCCACCAGGATCATCGTGATGGGCCTGTTCCCCACCCATGGCGAGCTGCTGGAATTCATACAGGCCGGCGTATCCGGTTTCATACTGAAGGAAGCCACCGTGGAGGACTTCCATACCACCATCCGATCGGTGATGAACGGCGACAAGGTCTTGCCCAGCTACCTCACCGATTCCCTCTTCAGCCAGATCGTACAGGAGGCGCTGGCCGTTCCGGAGGGTCGTACCGCGGTGCGCGGCGCCATCCGCATGACCCGGCGCGAGCGGGAAGTGGTGGCCTTGGTCGGCGACGGCCTCACCAACAAGGAAATCGGTATCCGGTTGCGGATTTCGGAACACACGGTCAAAAGCCATGTGCACAACATCCTGGAAAAACTGACCCTGCACAGCCGCCTGCAGATCGCCTTGTATTCGACCGAGAATCGGTTGGACTAGTCCGCATATCCATCGCCCGGGCGATAGGGGCACCGGTATGGAAAGCATAGGTTGAGGAGTCGGATTCCCTCCACTTCCATCATTCCATATGACCATTCCTTACCGTACCGTTTCCGCCTTACTGATGCTTGCGTTCCCCTTGGTGGTTTCGGCACAACCCCTTACCCCTGTTTCTTTGGGCACCGCCGGCAATTTCGTGGTATTGGCCAAAGCCGCCATCTCCACCGTGCCTCCCTCCGCCATCACCGGCGACATCGGCGTGAGCCCTGCCGCCCAGACCTTCATCACCGGTTTCTCGCTCACCACGGCAACCGGCTATGCCACTTCCACCCAGGTGACCGGCCGGGTGTATGCCGCCGATCAGACCGCGCCCACCCCCACCATGATGACAACGGCCATTTCCGACATGGAAACCGCCTATACCGACGCGGCCGGTCGGTCGAATCCGGATTTCACGGAATTCCAGACGGGCCACATCGGTGGTGCCGAGCTCGAGCCCGGCCTGTACATCTGGGCCGGAACGGTATCGGCCTCGGCTGATTTCTCGCTCGTGGGCGGACCCAACGACGTGTGGATCTTCCAGATCGCCGGCGGCCTGCAATTGGCCACCAATGTGAATGTGACCCTCAGCGGTGGCGCCCAAGCGGCCAACGTGTTCTGGCAGGTAGCCGGGGCGGTCAACATCGGTACTTCGGCCCACATGGAAGGCGTCATTCTGACGGCCACCGCCGTGGATATGGGAACTTCGGCCACCCTCAACGGGCGTCTGCTGGCCCAGACCGCCGTCAACCTGAATGCCAACGCCATCACGGCTCCGGTGCTCACCGGCTTGGAAAGCACACGTGAACAAGGTCCCGACGGCATGACCCTGTCGGCCGCCTACCCGAACCCCTTCAACCCGACCACGCAGATCGGCTGGTCTCTGGAAGCGGGCAGCTCCGTAACCCTGGGCGTGTATGACATGCTCGGCCGCGAAGTGGCCGTATTGGTAGACGGTTACCGGGCCGCCGGTGCCTACACCTCCACCTTCGATGCCGCCGCCCTGCCTTCGGGCCTGTACCTGTACCGGCTCAGCACCGGTTCCGGCTCCCGCACGGGTCTGGTGTCGCTCGTAAGATGACCCCGCCCCGGGCGCTTCTGGTCCCATCAGGCCCGGTCTTCCCGACCGGGCCTTTTTTTTGCCCTGAAGCGTGGTTAGCCGTTTATTCCGTGCGAAACCAACCTACCGTCTGTTGTCGATCATGGCCAGTACCCAATTCAAGAACAAGGGTGCCTCCACGTGGTATGTGGAAGTGCGTACCCGACGCGGCACCCCGAGTCGGAAACCCGCCTTTGCCGCCCACCCCACTCACGGCGACCATCAGCTCCCCGGCGGAGACAGCCGGAACCCGGGCTTGCGGGATCTGAACGCCGCCGCCCTCAAACCCGGCGCCATCCTGTTCCTGAGGGCCGAATCCACCGACGCCAGCCCGTTCAGTTTCCATCCGGGCGATCTGCCCATCGAACGCATGTGGGTGAACCGGGTCAACGACAAGTGGGAAGTGACCATCCTTCTGAAAGAGGAGGAGGAGCCCGACGGGGACCTTCCCATCATCGGGCACGATCCCGAAGTGAAACATCCGGACCCCGAGGCATGAACCGTTGCGGCAGGGCGTTGCTCCTGGGGTTCCTGCTCGCCGGCGCCCAAGGGGTATCCGCCCAGGGCTTGCCGGTGATCCGCACCGTGGAGGTGACCGAACCCCGGCTGTTCCGGCAGTTCTGGTCGGTGGCCCGCGACACCTCGGGTCTCATGGTCGTGGGTTCCTCCACCGGGTTCGGCATATACGACGGCCAACGGTGGAGCTATGCCACCATCACCGGCGACGAAGCCGTGCGGGCGTTGGTCACCGGCCCCGACGGCACCCTATGGTACGGTGCCACCCACCATTTCGGACGCATCGGTGCCGACTCCCTGGGGCGGCCGGTGCCCAAGCCCTTGCTACCCGACCTGCTGTGGCACGGCAACCCCGTGGGCGACATCAGCTCCATCGCATCGGACGGCCCAACCACCTGGTTCCAAACCCGGAACCGGCTCTACCATACCCTGGGCGACTCCGTCGCGGCGCTCGCCTCGGCCGAGCGCATGGGGTTGCTGCTGCAGACCCATGCCGGGTTAGTGGTGCATCGGGTCGGCATCGGGCTGCAGCGGGTGGCGCCCGACGGTTTCCGACCCGTGCCGGGTGGCGCCTCTGCCGATCAGACCGAAGTTTTCACCGTGGCCTGGAATCGGGGCGATTTCACCTGGTTGTTCAGCCGGCAGCGGGGCATGGTCCGTTTCGATGCGGACGGCCTCACCCCTACCGCCTCCCAGATGGCCGACTCCCTCCGGAAGCATCCGGCCTACCGGGGAACGCCCGTCGGCGACCGCCATTTCGCCATAGCCACGCTTTCGGGCGGCGTGTTCATCATGGACGCCGAGGGTCGCATGATCCTCAACCTGCGCGACGACCTGCTACCCACCAACGCCATCTACAACGTACATCACGATGCCGAGGGGCTGTTGTGGATCGCCACCGACAACGGCATCCTGGTGGCCGACCTGGGTTACGCGCTACGCATGTACGACAGCCGGAACGGCCTGCTCGGTGCACCCACCAGCATGGTCCGGGCCGGCAACCAGGTCTATGCCGGCACCACCGCCGGTCTGTACCGGTTCGATGCCATGAGCCCCTCGCCCCGGCCCGAAGCCGTACCCGGCATCGGGCGGGTGTACCGGCTCGATGCCCGGGGCGACACCGCCTGGGCCGCCACAGCCGGTGGCGCCTACCGCCTGGTGGGTACCACGGCAACCCGCCTGACCGACGGCGACGTGCGCTGGATCCGGGTCGCAGCGGCAGACCTGGTAGGCATCAGAAACAGCATGCTCTTCCGCATGCCCTTCGAGGGCGGCCGCATCCAGACCCTCCGCGAGTGGCCCCAACCTACACAAAACCTGTTGGTAAGGCCCGAAGGCATATGGCTGAACTCGGTAAGTACCGGCCCCATCCTGCTCAAACCCGATGGTAGCCAGAAGTCCTATGGCATCCGCGCGCCCGGCACCAGCGGCTACCATGAGATCAATGTGCTGAGCGATACCCTCTGGATGGCGGGGGCCTTCGGGTTCCGACGCTATCAGGCCCGGCTCGATTCCTTCGTGCATGGCAGCCCCTTCGGCACGGCGGTGGATACGGTATCGGCCTCGGTCTTCTTCGAATGCGGCAATGAGCGGTGGTACCGCCGCAATCAACGCCTCATCCGCCAGGTCGGCGGGGAGCTCGTCACAACGCCGTATGCCCGCATCGGCGCGGGCGAGTCGGTCCAGGAACTGGCCTGCGCACCCAATGGCGTGTGGATGGCCATGTTCGGCGGCGTGTATCAGATCACCGATCCCGACCGGCATCCCGAACTGCTGTTCAACACCCGCATCACACGGTTGTCCGTCGGCCCCGACTCCCTCATCTGGGGCGGCTACGGTACGCCGGGCACCTACGTGTTCCCCTACCGCGACAACGGCCTGCGCTTCGAATATGCCGCGGCCACCTATGCCGACCCCGCCGGCACGCGGTACAGGTACCATCTGGAGGGCTTCGAACCGGACTGGAGCGGGTGGTCGGCCGAATCGCGCAAGGATTACACCAACCTGCCCGAAGGCAGCTACCGGTTCCGCGTGCAGGCCATGGACGTGTACGGGCGCACGGGTCGCGAAACCTCCGTCGCCTTCATCATCAAGCCCCCCTGGCACCGTACCTGGTGGGCCTACACCCTGTATGCGATCGGTATCGGCATCCTGCTCTGGGGCATCTATACCATCCGGGTACGGCGGCTCATGCGGGAGTACAACCTGCGCAACCGCATCGCATTGGACCTGCATGATGAAGTGAGCGCCACACTCAGCAGCATCGGGTACTTCGCGCAGGCCATACCGCCCGACAACCTCGGCACCGACGGTGGCAAGTACCTGGGGCTCATCTCCGAGAGCGCCGGCGACGCCAAAGAGAAGATCACCGACATCGTGTGGGCCATAACCCCCGAAAACGACGATTGGGAGGCGCTGTTCGCCAAATGCAGGCGGTATGCCGACGACCTGCTCGAGAGCAACCGCCTGCAGGGCGCATTGGTGTTCGAACCGAGGCCCGGTGGCAAACCCGACATGCTGCGGCGCCAGCACATCTGGCTCATGTTCAAGGAACTGCTCACCAATTCGGTGCGGCATGCCGGCGGCACCCGGGTCGACATCTCCTTGCGCGAAACCGACGGCCGCCTCGAACTGGACGTGCGCGACGACGGCTGCGGTTTCGATCCCGAATCGGTGCACGGCAACGGCGTGCGCAATATCCGCAAACGGGCCGAGGAACTGGGAGCCGACGTGTTCCTGACCACCGCGCCCGGCCGGGGCACCCATTGGCGCATCCGCATGACCATGCAGGCGCGCCGCAACCCCCTGACTTCGTAACCTGGACCATGAGCCAGACCCGCATCCTACTCATCGAAGACAACCGCTACCTGCGCGAGGGGTGGATGTCCTTTCTGGAAAAAGAAGCCGATTTCTCCCGTGTGGAGGCCTTCGGTTCCTGCGAAGACGCCATCGCGGCGGGTGCCCCCGCCCGTTGCGATGTCGTTCTTCTGGACATCGGCCTGCCCGGTATGAACGGTATCGAAGGGGTTCGCCACTTCCGGGCTCAAAAGCCCGACCTGCCCATCGTGATGGCGACCGTTTTCGACGATGACACCCACATTTTCGACGCGTTGGAAGCCGGTGCCGTGGGCTACATCCTCAAAAAATCGACCCCCGAGGAAATCATCGCGGCCTTGAAGTCGGCCGTAGCCGGCGGCTCCCCCCTCACGCCGAACATCGCCCGCCGCGTGATCGAGCGGTTCCACAGCCGCCCCCCCACGGCCGCCACCGAACTGCTCACCGAGCGCGAACGGCAAATATTGGAAGCCATGGCATCGGGCCGGTCCTATGCCGCCATCGGGCGGGCCGTTCACCTGAGCGAGGACGGGGTTCGCTACCACATACGCAACATCTACCGGAAGCTGCAGGTGAACTCGAAAACCCAGGCCGTGCGCAAAGGGCTCGATACCGGCCTCATCCGCTCCTGGCTGCTCTTCTGAGCCGGCTTCAGAACCCGTAACGGAGGCGGAAATCCAGGTACCGTTCCGATGCCCAACGGTCGCCCCGGGTCACGCGCAGGTCCTCGATGGCCAGCGAGAGGTTCAGCCCGCGTATGGGCTCGCTCTCCAGATCCAGCTCCCATACCCGGGCGGCCTGAACCTGGGCCCCCCGGTACAAAGGCACCCCCACCACGGTGGCCGCTTCGCCCTCGAGCAAGTCCCCTCCCACATTGGTGCCCGGCGGATTCAGCCCCTTCTTGCGCAACCCCAGGCCGGCGGTCAACCGGGTACGCCAGGGCAACCAACGGGTCAGTTTCAGTACATATTCCTCATGGTTGGGCCCCAGCTCGGGCCCCAGGGGCCGCCCCCGTTGCTCCAGGGTGTTCAGGCGCATCCAGTGGGTGTAGGTCCAGGCGTCGGCGCGGGTGTAACCGAACTCGGCCCTCACGGCCCCAGGCAGCAGTTGCCGCCAGCCCAGTACATAGGCCACTTTGGTGTGCTCCTCGTTCCACAGACTGCTCAGGCCGTCCAGATCGTCGATCAGCAAACCACCCAACCATTCCGTGCCGGGTAGGGGCCTCATCACCACATCCATGCCCGCGAAATTGTTGTCGCGGTCGCCGTTGTCGATCTCGGCGAAGAGATAGGGATTGAGGAAATTGAGGTAGGCCGGGTCCGGACCCCGGGAGCTGTACACCACCATTTCGTGGATGGAGACCGACAGGCGCGGGTCGGGCATCCAGGTGAGCCGGTGGGCGGCCAACCAGCGCTGGGGTGTGGTCTTGATGCGGATGCTGTCTCCGGCATAGGGCATGGTGCCGAAGGAGGGCTCGGCGAAGAGCCCCGCATGCAGGAAGAGGAGATTCAGGGTGGGCGTTCCGATGCGGAACCGGAGGAAGTCGGTGGCCGGCGCGTTGGCACGGATCATGAGCGGATCTTGCACGCCCACACCCATGGCCTGGGTACCCGCACCGAAATCCACGTTCCACCGGTTTCCGGCAAAAGAGACGAAGGCCTCGGTACTGTAGCTGGAGAAGTTGGAGTCCACGTTCAGGCCGTAGCCGTACCCCCAGCGGTCGTCGCGTTGGAAGAGCTCCCGCTCACCGAAGAAAGCCGCATTGTCGGCTTCCAGGAGCAGGCCCCAGCCCGACTTGCTGTTCACGAAAGCGCGGATGCCTTTGGTGGCCACATAGCTGCCGGCATCGGCACCGGCCCGGAACCGGTTGAGCTGGGCCAGCCCGATGTTCACGTTCACGGCGCCGTGGAAGGCGCTCTCGGAACTGCCGCCGGCATACAGGAAGGGCTCGGTGCGGGCCCGGATGTTGCGCGGCAGGGACCTGGGCAAGCCGGTAAGCACGTCCACGGCGTCCAACCGGTTGCCGCGCAGGCGGTCGATGTCGAACTCCATCAGAAACTCGTCCCGGATGGCCCGGTCGGAGGCCGACAAGGGCATGGTCTCCAGACGGCGCAGCTGCCCCAGGATTTCGCCCCGGCTATGCGGACGCACCTCGTGCTGATAGGTAGGAACGCGCCCCGCCACCCGCTGCGTGAGCAGCCAGTCGTACACCGGGTGGGTAACCGGCACCAGGGAGCTCTGGGCGGCCACCGCCATCGGCATCAGGAAAAGCAGCACCAACAGGCGTTTGCGCATAGGCATCAATCGTACTGCACGGAGTAGCCGTCGCCCATCCATTTCACTTTGCGGGTGAACAGGAAGGAAGCCGGCAGCACCAGAAACACGAAGATGTGGTACAGTTCCATCACCCAAAGGTACCGCAGGTGGTGGGGCAGATTCATGCGGCGGCGTTGCAGTACCAGAATCACGCCTTCGGTGAGGGCCTTGCCTACCACGACCAGCGCCCAAAGTCCGGGATGCAGCAGCCACCCGAGCAGAATGAACAGCAGCAACCCGAAACCCCACCAGAACGAGGCCATCAGGATGATGAAATAATCCCACCCTTGCTGGATGCCGCCGCCGAACCACCGCCGCTGCTGGCTGAACAGATGCCGGAAGGTGGGAACCGGCTTGAGGGTGGCGGTAGTCTCCTCATCCATGTAGCATTGGATGCGGTAGCCCTGGTTGATGACCATCTTGAACAGGGCCAGGTCTTCGGCCACATGGAAATCGGCGTTTTCGAGCCCACCCGCTTTCACGTAGATGTCGCGGCGCATGGCCATGTTCGGCCCCAGGCACACGAAGGGGAAGCCCCAACCGGCCATACCCAGGTTGAACATCTGCACGAAGGCCCAGGAGGTGCGCTCGATGATGCCGATCCAGGAATCGGCGGCGATGACCAAGGACCCGCCCGCCATGCCGATGCGCCCATCCACCCGGCCCAGGGTGTTGCGCACCCAGGCCGGATGCACGCGAGCGTCGGCATCGGTGATGAAGACCCATTCGCCGGTGCACCGCGTGAACCCGTGGGCGATGCCGCGGGCCTTGGCCTCCAGGCCGTTGGGGGGCAGGTCCCTCGTGTGCAGTACGGTCACATGCGCATGCGCGGCCGCGAAAGCCTCCATCAGGGCACCCGTGCGGTCGTCGCTTTGGTCGTTCACCAGTACGATGTCCAACTTGCCGGCCGGGTAATCCAACCGGGCCAACGACTCCAGGCAGCCCGGCAGGTCCCGTTCCTCGTTGCGGGCGCTCACCAGCACGGTAACGGGCGGACTATCGGCCTGGGCCAGGGGCACCGACCGCTTCAACCGGAGCAACCCGCCGATCAGCCCCCACATCAGCACGAAGTAGAAGGCCACCCAGCCGGCCACGATCCATTCGAAGGTGGTCATGATTTGGTCATTGATAGGAAGAACACGGTGGTGAAGCCGATGCTCAGGGAAATGTGGAAGGGTAGGAACCCCCAGGACCCGAACGCGATGTCGGTGAAAATACCGCCTATGAAATAAACAGCCAACGCACCTTCGAACCAGGTGATAGGGTCCACCTCACGAGGCGAATACAGCTTGGAACGCCAGGTGTCGGTTTTCCGCGTGATGTTGTATTTGGCGGTGCGATGGAACACGGCGCTGCTCCGGTTCCGGAACCCGTCGGCCAAGGCCACGCACATCATGAAGGTGGAACCGACCAGCAGGAACACGAAGGGTGGAAAGGTGGTCAGGAATTCCTTGAGGGTACCGGTGAATCGCTTGCCGTAATGGCTGCAGGCCACCCAGCTGAAAAAGGGCACCAGTACGATGTTGATCTGGGAGATGCCGAACAGGGCCGCGAAGGTGAACATCCAGGGGTTGCGGTCCAAGGCCACGATGAACCACAGACTGGTGAGTGCGATGATGAAGATGCCGGGTATGATGGCCACATTCAGCAGGTCGAACACGGCATGGAATTTCACCATGCCCGGCAGGTCGGCTTTCCACAAGGGTCCCAACATCTTGCGGATCACCTGCCCCCTGCCCTTGGTCCACCGGTACTGCTGCACCTTGTAGTCGTGCACGGTGACCGGCAGTTCGGCCGGGGCTTCCACATCCTTCACATAGAGGAATTTCCACCCGCGCAGCTGGGCCCTCAGGCAGAGGTCGAAATCTTCGGAGATGGTGTCGTGCTGCCACCCGCCGGCGTCGGCTATGGCGCTTTTGCGCCACAACCCGGCCGACCCGTTGAACCGGATGAAGAACCCGGCCCGGTGGCGGGTTTCCTGCTCCACCATGAAGAACGCGTCGTGCAGGAGCGATTGGGCACGGGTGATCAGCGAATACCCGCGGTTGATATGCCCCCACCGGGCTTGCACCATGCCCACTTCGGGCCGCACGAAATAGGGCGCCGTGCGCAGCAGGAAGTCGGGTTGGGGTCTGAAATCGGCATCGAAGATGGCAATGACATCTCCTTTCGCGGACGGTGTGGCTTCGGCCAGGGCTCCGGCTTTGTACCCGGTGCGCGTAGGCCGGCGGAAAACCGTTACATCCATGCCTTGTGCCCGCCAATAGACCGCCCGTTCGTCCACGATGCCGACGGTACCATCGGTGGAATCGTCCAGTACCTGGATCTCCAACTTGTGCCGGGGGTAGTCCAGACCGGCGCAGGCATCGATCACCTGGGCCGCCACATGCAGTTCGTTGTACATGGGGATCTGCACGGTGACGGTGGGCAGATCCTCCGGTGCCACTTCGGGCAGGGCCGGGTGCCGGGCGGGGTCTTTCCGGTATTTCAGATAATAATAGACCAGGTGGAACTGGCCCACGGAATACCCCATCACCAACAGGACGCCGATGGTATACAGGATGAGGACGAGGATGGAACCGGTGGTGCCGGCGAGCAGGTCGATGAGCATTCAGAACGCGAGCGCGGACCCGAGATAAAGGGCGGTTCCGTAAGCGGAAAAGCCGAGTTCGTAGGTGAGGATGAAATCGGGGGTAAAAACGGAGGCCATGCCACCCACACCCACCGCACCGACCCAGGCATGGTCGGCCGGGCGGGCGGCATCGAGCAGGGCGGCATCGGCGAAGAGGCTCAGGCCACCTTCAAGCTTCCAATCAGGAAGGCGTATCAGCCAACTGCGGAGGTCCACATTGGCCGAGGCTACCGATTCGGCCACGAACCGGCGCCACGGGATGCCGCGCACGGTGTCGCGTCCACCTACCGAGGGAACCATCCAGAAGGGCGCGTCGCCGAATACCTGCTGGTATTTCAAACGCATCGCCGCCCAGACCGGACGCTGGTCCGAGCGGTTGAGGGCCTGGTAATTGCGCAGGTCCATCTGCAGTAAGGCGGCCCGATGCGTACTTGCGGCCGGCAGGGCCCAGGCAAGTCCCGCATCGATCCGATGTCCGCGGTCGGCGCGGAACTCGGAGTCGCGGCGGTCGCGCACCCACCCGGTTTCGAGCAGGAGCAGACGGCTTCCATCCCAACCGGAGGGCCTTTCGGTATTCATGAACCCGCCCGGTGTGCGGTTCACCGGCCGGTCGTAGTGCCAGCGGAACCCGGTTTTCAGGTCGCCGAGATCCTGCAATGGCAACCGGATGGCCGCCCCCAGGTTGACCGACCGGGTGCCGAACCGGAAATGGTCGCCGGTGTCGGCCAAGGCATCCACCCAGGGATGGGACCGACTCAGACCGGGATAGAAATTCCCATCGAAGCGGGACAGATGCAGGTCCAGGGCGAGGCGCAGGTCCGTGCCGAAGGCGGAAGGGCGGTCCCACAACCCGGATATGGTGTAGGCACCCGCACCGGTGGCATAGGTGGTGAGGCGGGTGAAGGACCGAAAGGGGCGCATGCCCCGGTAATCGAACCGTTGCATCTCGAGCCCGCCGATGAACCCGTCGTCGGTATTGAAACTGACAATGGGCAACCAACCATAAGCGACGGTGCTATCGGGGCGGGCCTGGGAGAGGACCGGCACGAGCCAAATCAAGACGAGCAAATACCGGTGTGCGGGCGACATATCGGGAAAGCCCTAAAATATGCCCATATTCCCTACGGAACCCCATCAAATCCTTATCCGCCCGCCATGCAACCACTCGATTGGGCCGTATTCGGCACCTACATCGTCGGCATCGTCTCGTTGGGTCTATGGTTCTCCCGAACCAAAAAAGGCCATACCACCAATTCGAACGATTACTTCCTGGCGGGCAACGCCTTACCCTGGTGGGCCATCGGGGCGTCGCTCATAGCGGCCAACATATCGGCCGAACAATTCATCGGCATGTCGGGCTCCGGGTTCGCCATCGGGCTGGCCATCGCCAGTTACGAATGGATGGCGGCCGTCACGCTCATCCTGGTGGCCAAGTTCTTCCTGCCCGTGTTCATCGAAAAAGGGCTCTACACCATTCCCCAATTCATCGAACAACGGTACGACGGCACGCTCAAGACCATCCTGGCGGTATTCTGGCTGGCCCTGTTCGTTTTCGTGAACCTGACGTCGGTGATGTACCTGGGCGCCAAAGCCATGGACACCATCATCGGGGTGGGCGACGGCGCCTGGGTGGTACCTGGCCTGCTCTTCCTCGGGTTCCTGGCCGCCGCCTACTCCATCTGGGGCGGGCTTACGGCCGTGGCCTGGACCGACGTGGCCCAGGTGGTGCTGCTGCTCATCGGCGGGTTGCTTACCACGGCCATCGCCCTGGACGCCCTAGCCCCCGCGGGAGGCATCCTGGCCGGCTGGGCCGTGCTGCGCGAGGCGGCACCCACGCACTTCCACATGATCCTGGACCGATCCCATGCCGAGTTCGACAATCTGCCCGGCATCGCCGTGCTCATCGGCGGCATGTGGGTGGCCAACGTGTACTATTGGGGCTTCAACCAGTACATCATCCAACGGGCCCTGGCCGCCAAAAACCTGGCCGAAGCCCAGAAAGGCCTGCTCTTCGCCGCCTTCCTGAAACTGATCCTGCCCCTGGTGGTGGTCATTCCCGGCATCATCGCCTTCGTGATGTTCACCCAAGGCCAGGGTACCGAGGTGTTCCAGGCGGCCGACGGCTCCATCCGCTACGACAGCGCCTACCCCTGGCTCATCCGCACCTTCATTCCGGTAGGTCTGAAGGGCTTGGTGGTGGCCGCTCTGGTGGCGGCGATCGTGTCGTCCCTGGCCAGCATGCTCAATTCGGTGGCCACCATCTTCACCATGGACATCTACAAACCGCATGTCAATCCGGGTGCGGCCGATGCCACCCTGTTGCGCACCGGCCGCATCACGGCCGCCGTGGCACTGGTGGTGGCCATGGTGGTGGCCCCGCAACTCGGGTCCATCCCCCAGATGTTCCAATACATCCAGGAATACACCGGGCTGGTGAGTCCGGGCATTCTGGCGGTCTTCATGATGGGGCTGTTCTACAAGAAAGCCACCGCCAAGGCCGCGGTGATCGGCGTGCTCGGCTCCATCGGCATCGCCCTGGCGCTCAAGCATCCGTCCCTGGAACTGCCCTTCCTGGACCAGATGGGCTACACGGCCGCCCTCACCATGGCCCTCATCGCCTTCGTGAGCCTGGCCCAGAACCCGGCCGACGACGACCCCAAGGCCATCCGCCTCACCGCGGGCACGTTCCACACATCCCGCGGGTTCACACTGGGTGCGTACGGCGTGCTGCTCATCACCGCTCTGCTGTATGCGTTGTTTTGGTGATTCCTGCTTGAAATTCGGTATTCTTAGGCCATGGAAGGCAATTTCTCCAATCGCGTTCGGGATGTGATCCAATTCAGCCGGGAAGAAGCGCTCCGCCTCGGCCACGACTACATAGGCACGGAGCACCTGCTCCTGGGTATCATCCGCCTGGGCGACGGCATCGCGGTGCGCATCCTCAAAAACCTGCAGTGCGACCTGGCCCGCCTCAAGAAAAGCATCGAAGACACGGTGCGCGGAACGGGTGGCACGGTGTCGGTGGGCAACATCCCCCTCACCAAACAGGCCGAGAAGGTGTTGCGCATCACCTACCTGGAGGCCAAACTCTACAAAAGCGACACCATAGGTACCGAGCACCTGCTGCTCTCCCTGCTGCGCGACGACGAGAACATCGCCGCCCAGCTCCTGTCCCAATTCCATATCGGCTACGACCAGGTGCGCGAAGAGCTCGACCTGATCCTGTCGGGTCGGCCGTCGCGCGACGAGACGCAAGCCCCGGCACCTGCCGCTTCGGCCGAACCCGAACCGGCCCAGGAACCCGAGGCCGACCCCACCCACGGTAAACCCAGCACCGCCAACACGCGGGAACGCAAGATGGAAAAGACCAAGACCCCGGTACTCGACAACTACGGCCGCGACCTGACCAAACTGGCCGAAGAGGGCAAGCTGGACCCCATCGTAGGCCGCGAGAAAGAGATCGAGCGGGTGGCCCAGGTGCTCAGCCGCCGCAAGAAGAACAACCCCGTGCTCATCGGCGAACCCGGTGTGGGCAAGACCGCCATCGCCGAGGGCCTGGCCCTGCGCATCGTCAAGCGCAAGGTGAGCCGCGTGCTCTTCGACAAACGTGTGGTGGCCCTGGACCTGGCCGCCCTGGTGGCCGGCACCAAATACCGCGGCCAGTTCGAGGAACGCATGAAAGCCGTGATGACCGAGCTCGAAAAAACACCCAACGTCATCCTCTTCATCGACGAACTGCACACCATCGTGGGGGCCGGCGGGGCCAGCGGCTCGCTCGACGCTTCCAACATGCTCAAACCCGCCCTGGCCCGGGGCGATGTGCAAGCCATAGGTGCCACCACCCTCAACGAATACCGCCAATACATCGAGAAAGACGGGGCCCTGGAACGCCGCTTCCAGAAGATCATGATCGAGCCCACCTCGCCCGACGAGACGCTCGAGATCCTGCGCCGCATCACGCCCAAGTACGAGAAACACCACAACGTGCGCTATACAGACGAAGCCGTGGTGGCCTGCGTGAAACTGACCGAACGGTACGTGACCGACCGCTTCCTGCCCGACAAAGCCATCGACGCCCTCGATGAGACCGGCGCCCGGGTCCACCTCAACAACATCAACGTGCCGCCCGAGCTGCTCCGGCTCGAAGAGGAGATCGAGAAGACCGGCAACGAGAAGAACCTGATGGTGAAGAAGCAGCGGTTCGAAGAAGCCGCCCGCCTGCGTGACCGCGAGAAACGCCTCATCGAAGAGCTGGAAACCGCCCAACGCGATTTCGAAAAAGCCACCGAAGAAGTGGTGTACGATGTGACCGAAGACGACGTGGCCCGCGTGGTGGCCATGATGACCGGCATACCCGTTACCAAGATCGCCCAGTCGGAAGGCCGCAAACTCCTGCAGATGAAAGACGAACTGGCCGGCAAGGTCATCGGGCAGGACGAGGCCATCATCAAACTGGCCAAAGCCATCCAACGCACCCGCGCCGGCCTAAAGGATCCGGGCAGGCCCATCGGCAGCTTCATCTTCCTGGGTCCCACCGGCGTGGGCAAGACCGAACTGGCCAAGGTGCTGGCCAGCTACCTGTTCGACATGGACGACGCCCTCGTGCGCATCGACATGTCCGAATACATGGAGAAATTCAGCGTCTCACGCCTGGTGGGCGCCCCTCCCGGATATGTGGGGTATGAGGAAGGCGGCATCCTGACGGAGAAGGTGCGCCGCAAACCCTACAGCGTGGTCCTGCTCGACGAAATCGAAAAAGCCCACCCCGACGTGTTCAACCTGCTGCTGCAGGTACTCGACGACGGCATCCTCACCGATTCGCTCGGTCGGAAAGTCGATTTCCGGAACACCATCATCATCATGACCTCCAACATCGGCGCCCGCGACATCAAGAACCTGGGCAAGGGCATCGGCTTCTCCGAAACCGAAGGCGGCGGCGATTTCGGGCAGATGAAGACCGTGATCCAGGACGCCCTCCGGAAAGTCTTCAACCCCGAATTCCTGAACCGCATCGACGACGTCATCGTCTTCAAACCCCTCGAAAAAGCCCACATCCACCAGATCATCGAGAACATGGCCGACCAGCTCTTCCGGCGCATCCGGGAGCTCGGCTATGCGGTGAGCCTGACCGACGGCGCCCGCGATTTCCTCGTCGACAAAGGCTACGACCCCAAATACGGGGCCCGGCCGCTCAAACGGGCCATCCAGCGGTACGTGGAAGATCCCCTGGCCGAAGAACTGCTGGCCAACCCCCACAAAGAGGGCGCCGTGCTACGCATCCGACTCAACGGCACACGCGACGGCCTGGCCTTCGATTGGAAAGAAGCGGCAGTGGATGTGTGAGCGGCTGACGGCTGACGGCTGACGGCTGACGGCTGGCGGCTGACGGCATGTGCACCGAGCCGAGGGCGTCGGTCCAGTAGAACTGGGAGCTGCCGTCATACGGTTTGCGACCGTACACGGTGCCGTCGGGCCGGCGCAGATTATTCATTCCTGTATTGAATGGTCAACAACATGTACGATTTCTATGAGTTGGTCGCTAGCCATCGCTTGTACTTCCGGCTGTTTATGACTGCAACGTACGATAATCGATTGATTCGATGACCAATCGAAGGTCGATACCCGATTGGTACAAACGTATCAGGTCTTTGACCGTCAACCAAAGCTGGAAATCATACTCTTGATCCAATTTCGATTGGATCTGCAAGATGGTGGTTCTTTTCGACTGGTGGGGTAAGGCATTGTCCACTTTTAGATAATCTGCGATCACCTGTCTGAACCGGTTTTGGATGTATTGGCCGTTGCGCGTCCACCTCTTAGCCAATGCACGACCATCCGACCCGATCATGGTGAATACATGTAGATCTTCGGTCCGATTTCGCTCCAATAATGCCTTCCCATCCGGATTCACTGCATCTTCAATGAAATACAGATCCAAATACAGGGGACTTCCGTTATCCGACAATCGGCGGAAGAGTGTCGTTTTAAGCGAGAAGTCCATCTTACAAACGATGGGTTGCATCGCTACGATGGACATGTTATTCAGACATGCAGAAATCGCGGGATCATGTTCAAAATATTTCTCCGCCACATTCGTCAGAGATGTGTCATAGGCATCCGCACGATCAACAGGCAATTTCACATACCCGTGGGGTGCCCTGATTCTCGGTTTGGTGTTCGCAACAGTCGCACCAGGAAATAGTGTGTTAAGTATGACCATGGACCCCTCATCCAGGGCCTCGCGAAATGTCAAATCCACGTAGAGTTTTTTCATTTCATTTATTCCTCATAAATCTCTAATATTGAACCCTGTGGGTTCACCTGGTCCACGACCTCCCTTTGGCTTGATTACAATCGAGCCGTCAGGTTTAACCCAATAGTCCAGTTTACCTGTACTTTTGTTCCCCTTACCATCATGAATATCACTCGACTCTTCTTCCAGGAGTTTCTGTTCTAATTTTTTTATTTCCCAATCACTTAATTTTCGGTCATGACTATATACTATATGTACTGATGAAAACGTATGATCGATGATGATTGCCCCGCCAATCACCAATCCCCACCCCAACCATTTCGGGATTATAGCATCCGTTGGTTCCAATGTTAGAGCATCAAGTGCGAACAGACCTAAGGCTGAGGATGAATACAAATTTCCATCATTCCTAATCCTCTCCGCCGTCACGACAATTTCCTGCATACATACAGAGCCGTCATGTATGTCACCGGCTTGGCTACCAACCGGGCATCTCCCATCCGGGTCCCTCCAGCGTACCGGATCGTTGAGGGTGTAGGTGTACCCGCTCCAGGTGGGGAAGTCTTCGGCCAGGGGGTCCACCCCGAAGAATCGGCCGGTGGTGGGG
>JANJTJ010000135.1 GCA_024711145.1 Balneolales bacterium | reverse complement strand
CCCCGACCATGGCGCGCTGGCTGAAGATAATCCTGTGGTCGCTCCTGCCCGTGGTGGCGCTGGGCTCGGACTTCACGCGGACCGGGCTCGTGTTGCATCTGGATGCAGGCTCGCTTACCGGTCTCGCCAACAACGCCTTTCTCACCGCGGGCTGGGCGGATCAGTCCGGCAGCGGGGTCGTCGCCACCGGGTCGTCGCCGCCGCAGTTCATCACGGACGCGGGCGGCGGTTATCCGTCGGTGCGGTTCGAGGGCACGGGACAATTCCTCCAGGCGAACGTGCCCACGGGCGGCGAGGCGACGGTCTTCGTCGTTTTTTCCTACCGTCGTGAGGCTCCTGTTGGCGCGGATGCTAAAGGCTGGGACAACTATCCCTATCGCGAGATTCTTCTGTCCTCGTCCGGGACCACCCCAGCGCTGTCTCTCGCCTCCCGGCAGCCTTACACGCCCAACCCGGCGAACACCAACTTTCCCCACAGCCCGCATTACCCCTCTTTCAACGCAAAACAAACGGCGGGTGTCACGGTCCAGACTTGGGTGGACGGTCGGGATACCGCCTCGGTCACAGGAGACATTGTCAACGGTCGCTTCTACGTCGGGTCCGCAACCTATCAGAATCTCCCGGCGGCCAGTTCACTCTTCATCGGAAGCAGCGATGCGAGCGGCAGTGACGCCGGCAAGAACGACATCCGCGAAATCCTCGTCTACAATCGCGCCCTGAGCGACGAGGAGCGCAACGCGGTGCAGCGTTATCTCGGCCGCAAGTATGACATCGAGCTCGTCTGGCGGCCGCTCACGGACGCGGTGGAGGCGTGGGTGCATCCGCTCGGTTCGCAGCAGTTCGGCAACCAATACTCCTTCGGCCAGTCCGGCATCCGCGTCTTGGACTACGCCCGGGCGACGTTGCGTCAGGGTAACCGCGTCGCGAAATTCCGGCTCTCGAACCGCTACGCGACCGAGGATGGATTCACGGCGATCGCGGGCATCGATACGTTGACGAAGCTCGTGCGCGATCACCCGGAGGTGAAGGCCGTGCTCGACCTGCCGATCTCGGACTACCTGTTCTGGGCGACGACCTTTGCCAACCCCACCTGGCAGAATGCCGGCAACATCGATGCCGTCGGCCTCAAGCCCACCGTGCAGCAGGCGATCTACCAGGAGTTCTACGACCTCGTGGTCTATCTCCTCACGGCCTACAGCGGCACGGGCAAGAAGTTCTACCTCGGCAACTGGGAGGGCGACTGGATGCTGGCCACCGGCTACAGCGATCCGACCCAGATCCCGCAGAACCGCATCCAGGCCATGATCGACTGGGCCAACATCCGCCAGAAGGCGGTGGACGATGCGAAGGCGGC
>JANJTJ010000077.1 GCA_024711145.1 Balneolales bacterium | reverse complement strand
ATGGCGGTCACCGCTACGGCATCCACCTGCCCGTTGTATATGCCTTTCAGGATAGATACTTCGAAGAAGTCCTGAGTCGTCAGTCGTCAGTCGTCAGTCTTTTGACTGGGGATGGCGGGACTTGAGCTCGAGGACCAGGTCTTCGATGCGCATGCCACGTTCGGCCAGCAGCACCAGCAGGTGGAATAGCAGGTCGGCGGCTTCGTAGCGGAGTTCGTCGGTACCCGGATTCTTGGCGGCGATCACCGTCTCCACGGCCTCTTCGCCCACCTTCTGGGCGATCTTGTCCACTCCCCTGGCGAAGAGTTTGGAGGTGTAGGACCCCTCGGGCATCTCCCGTTTGCGGGAGACCAGCAGATCCTGCAGTTCCACCAGAAAGGCCACGCCGGCGCCGGGCACGCCCTCGTAGGGGGCGAAACAGCTGGTGGTTCCATTGTGGCAGGTGGGTCCTTCGGGCCGGGCCAACACCAGCAGGGCATCGCGGTCGCAATCCTCATGCATAGCTACCAGGGCCAAGCGGTTACCCGAGGTGGCCCCTTTCACCCAGATCTCCTGTCGGGAACGCGACCAGAACGTGACCCAGCCCGTGGTCCGGGTGAGCTCCAACGTTTCGGCATTCATATAGCCCAGCATGAGCACGGTACCGGTGCTCGCATCCTGCACGATGGCGGGGAAAAGGCCGGTTTCTGCATCCATTTTCATATGGTGAAAGATACCGAGCCCGTGGATGACAAATGTTGAATGTTGAATGTTGAAAGGGGGAACCCCTGCTTATTTCAACATTCGACATTACTCATTCAACATTTTCCGGACCACCTCACCGATGTACCGGTCCCAGAAGGCCCAGGTATGGCCGCCGGGGACTTCGTGGTATTCGTAGCGGATGCCGCGGGCACGGAACTGGTCGGTGAGCAGGCGGTGGCCGGGCAGGAAATCGGCGAAACCGTCCTGTATGCCATGCACCAGATACACATAAGGCGCGGTGGCGGGGTCGCTGCGCTGCACGATGCGCACGAAATCGTAGCGCTCGCGGTTGGGGTGGCCTTCGGGACCCAGCATGGCCCACAACTGGGGACGGATGCGCCGGTAGCCGTCGCTGGCCTCGTCGCCCCCCACGGCCGAGCTCGATACCGCCGAGGAGAGTCCGCCCACGAACCGGAACCGGTCGGGGTTGTTCAGCCCCAGATGAATGGCCCCGAAACCGCCCATGGAGAGCCCGGCGATGCCCCGCCTGCGCGGATGGATGCGATAGCGGGCTTCCACCCAGGCCCCCAGCTCATCGATGATGAACCGCTCATAAGGCCCGATGTAGAAGCTGTTGTGTCCGTCGGGCATCACCACGACCAGGTCGGTGCCGGCCACCACGGTTTCGATATCGGTACGGTCGGTCCAATCGGCATGGCTGCCCGTGTACCCATGCAGCAGGTAGAGCACCGCGGCGCCGGAATCGGGCACGGAGGGTGGCACCAGCACGCGCACCTTCATCCAGGTCTGGGTATGGGCCGAAAACAGGGAATCGGTTTCGACCCGGTGCTGGGCGGCCAGGGTGGGTGCAAAACAAAGCAGTAGTACCAGCACAGAGCGCATCAATCGCAAATTACAAACCTCTAGCACCCTGTTGATCAAGTATGAAACCCTTGGCTTGATTGACAGACACATAAGTGATGTCACTCCAATCACACCCGGTGATACACGTCATGCGATAATTGGACCCTCGCACGGTCATGTCGATTTGAAACGATGTTTCATCGTAACGACTCTTTAAATGAGTTCCGGCATTCGCGCCATATTGGTGTACAGTTATCGCACAAGGCTGATCAACACAACTTATAGTTATGGTCTTCCACGCGCACCCACTCAAACACGTAAGGGAATAACTATTTTCAACTTGATTATCAATTCGTAGGGCAAATAAATCCCCGTCGACATTAGAACTCATATTATACAAGAACATAATAGGTATAAAGGTCACAAGAAATGAGTTCATGATTGTATACATTTAATTGATATTCGTTTTTACAAGCTGCTGGCTTTGGCCGTTCAATCGAATAACCCAATAAATAGCATCAGAGTCAATCAGCTTTGGTACCAGGGAATCGCTTGCGCAAATAACCATATGCAACTCGCGATCAAGGTCAAATAGTAAATAAGATCGAGTATTTGTGAACAAAGAAAATAGCACCATTGAATTATTGGCAATCACTGAAGAGTAGACTGCATCCATGGGACGTGTACTCTCTCTGATTGCTTGATTCATGGTTGCAATTTGATGGTCAGCTGCCTCCATACTCCATGAGCGGATATTGCCTCTTACCGTATTCATATAAGGCTCATAATTTGGAGTGTAATCGAACGTACGCTGCAGCAAACTTGAACCATCGCCTTCTATTGAATTTAAGGCAAAGCGATCTGAATCTGCATAATAGATACTATCTCGAATAACTACATACAATCTGTTGATATACGATTGAACATAAAATGCGTAGTCTGCTTTTTGGGATTCGTTCCAATAGTTCAACATGTGGCGATCGACAGTAGAAGCCAATGTGTCAAATCGTTCTTCGACTGTATCAAATCGTATCAAATCCACAAAGGTATCGTTGCTAAGTCTTCGGTCTCTACGTTGTGGTAGAAAATAGAAAACCAGCCTGTCGTTTTCCGACCGAGCCAATAATATCGGACCATACGCCAAAGATGGCAGGATAAATTCACGTTCAAACTCATCTGAAACCAAATCATACACGAGCACCTTAGCGGCTTGAATGTCGAATAAGAATAAACGGGTATCGTGCCTGACCATACTCACTGGTCCACTGAATTCAAACGGTCCTCTGCCTTGCCTACCTATCTGTGTGATTGATTCACCATCCTGTGCCACCTCAACCACACCACCAACCCAGTGTGATACAAACCATCGATCCGAGTGCTTGATCATATTGGAAGCACGGCTGAGATCGACTCCTATGGTATCAGAAAATACCACTTCGAAATCGGTGATGGTCACATCGCATACCAATGGAGTGCTATTCGGAGCTACACACTGTGTACATAAACCAAGCAACACAAAGAATCGATTAAACAACATGCAAAACTATCATGTGTCAATAATTTTAATACATGTGCACGAACTAGGATTGCAACATGAGTAATAACCAGTACTACACGTTACTGAACATGCATCTCCATATTGACTGTTGTACGAACACGATGTTGATCCAATGCCGCCATGTAAACAAAAGACACTCATCATTTGCAGCCTAGGCGTTTCTATTACTCCGCAATTATCAAGGATTTTAAAATCTTGGCTCGGGTTGATAGCCCTTAGATACATCGGTACCATAATTCTCAGCTTCTTGAGCGTCCCTACTGTCATTGAAGGAGGCTACCAAACCAATAGCGATGCAAGCGATATAAATACTTGATAATGCCGAAGACATAATTAACTCCAAGTGGTATTTACCCGAGTATACGAAATCGATCATGCCTGTCCAAGCAGGCACTTAAATATAAGCGCTTGATCGTGGTGCCATAAAAAAAGGGCCCGCCTTGCGACGGACCCTTTGTTGGAGTCGGGATGACAGGATTCGAACCTGCGGCCTCTTCGTCCCGAACGAAGCGCGCTACCGGGCTGCGCTACATCCCGAATCGGGCCCTGAAGATACGCACCTCCAAGGCCCATCGGATCACTTGGATGCCATGTATTTCACGAGATCGACCACCCGGTTGGAGTAGCCCCACTCGTTGTCGTACCAGCTCACCACTTTGAAGAACCGCTTCTCCCCTTTCAGGTTGTTCTGAAGGGTGGCGTTGGAATCGTAGATGGACGAACGGCTGTCGTGGATGAAATCGGTGGATACCAGTTCTTCGTCCGTGTAGCCCAGGATGTCCTTCAGATAGGTCTTGGAGGCGTTTTTGAGCAAGGTGTCGATCTCCTCGATGGAGGTGTCACGCTCGGAGCGGAAGGTCAGGTCCACAGCCGATACGTTCGGCGTGGGCACCCGGAAGCTCATGCCGGTGAGTTTGCCCTTGGTGGCGGGCAGCACCTCACCCACGGCCTTGGCCGCGCCGGTGGAGCTGGGTATGATGTTGATGGCGGCCGCGCGCCCACCGCGCCAATCCTTCTTGGAAGGACCGTCCACCGTTTTCTGGGTGGCCGTGTAGGCATGGATGGTGGTCATGAGGCCGGTCTCGATACCGATCCCTTCTTTCAGCAGCACATGCACGACCGGTGCCAGGCAGTTGGTGGTGCAGGAGGCGTTCGACACGATGTGGTGGGCGGCCGGGTCGTACTCGTGTTCGTTCACGCCCATCACCAGGGTTTTGACGGCACCTTTGCCGGGAGCCGAGATGATCACTTTCTTGGCACCGGCCTCGAGATGGCCCTTGGCCTGCTCGCTGTCGGTGAACAAGCCGGTACTTTCGATCACATAATCCACACCCAGTTTGCCCCAGGGCAGGTCGGCGGGCGACTTGGTGGCCGGCACGCAGAGGATCTTGTGCCCGTTCACGACCAATACGTCGTTTTCGGTTTTGGACGGGTCGCTTTTTTCGGTGCGTACGTCGTGTTTGAATTTACCATGTACCGAGTCGTACTTGATCTGGTAGGCGAAATAATCGGCGTCGGTGGCCATGTCCACCACCGCTACGACGTTCAGGGTGGTACCGAGCAGTCCCTGGTCGCACATGGATTGGAAGACCATGCGTCCGATCCGTCCGAACCCGTTGATCCCCACGTTCAGCTTAGCCATTGTTGAGCTCCTTTCAGGTGAATGAGATAGCCCCTGAAAGTACCCCGAATCGGCCGGAATCGCAAGAAATGGGGATTTTTTGCAATCTGAAAGCGCTTGCTTGCGTACCTTTGCGGCATGTTGAACCGACCTGCCTACGCCAACGAGACCTACCTCGATTTCACGCGTCCGGAACATGCCGACGCCCAACGTTCCGCCCTGGCCGGGGTACGTGCCGAATTCGGCCGCACCTACGGCATTTGGATCGGCGGCAAACAGGAAGCGGGGGCGCATGGCACCTTCGCCAGCGTGAACCCGTCGGCCACCGGCGAGGTGATCGGCCATTTCGCGGCCGCCTCGGCCGACCAGGCCCGTCGGGCCTTGGCCGCGGCCTGGGACGCCTTCCGCGAGTGGCAATACGTGCCAGCGGAAACCCGTGCCGGTATTATCTTCCGCGCGGCCGACATCGTGCGTCGCCGCCGCATGGAAATCAACGCCTGGATGATCTCCGAGGCCGGCAAGAACTACCTGGAAGCCGACGCAGACACCTGCGAAGGCATCGATTTTCTCGAATATTACGCCCACGAGGCGCTCCGCTACGACCGGGGCATGAAGGTCATCGATTCCTGGGGCGACCTCAACCGCACCCACTACATCCCCATCGGGGCCGGGGTGAGCATCTCGCCCTGGAACTTCCCCTTCGCCATCACCCTGGGTATGGCGGCGGCGCCCATCGTGGCGGGCAATACCGTAGTGGCCAAACCCTCGCCCGACACGCCCATGATGGCCCACCTCATCCGCGAGATCTTCGATGAGGCCGGCCTACCGGCGGGTGTCTTCAATCTGGTGACCGGCGACAACCTGGAAGTGGGCGAAACCCTGACCACCGACCCGGCCACCCGGTTCATCAATTTCACCGGCTCGTTGGGCGTGGGCCTGCACATCGCCGAAGTGGCCGCCAAGGCGGGTCCCGATACCCGTTTCCTCAAACGGGTGGTGGCCGAACTGGGCGGCAAGAACGCCGTGGTGGTGGATGCCGACGCCGACCTCGAAGCCGCCGCAACCGGCATCGTGCAAGCCGCATTCGGGTTCCAGGGCCAGAAATGCTCCGCCGCCAGCCGTGTGGTGGCCCATGCCGCCGTATATGACCGCCTGCTGGAGCTGGTGGTGGCCAAAACCGAGACCTTGGCCATCGGCGATGCCAAAGACAATTTCGCCGCCGGTCCGGTGGTGAACCAGAAGGCTGTGGACAAGATCATGCACTACATCGGTATCGGGAAAACCGAGGGGCGCCTGGTTACCGGTGGCAGCCGAGAGGGCACGCCCGCCGACGGCCACTACATCCGCCCCACCGTATTCGCCGATGTGGCACCCGACGCCCGCATCGCCCAGGAGGAGATCTTCGGCCCGGTAACGGCCTTCATCAAAGCCAAGGACCTGGACGACGCCCTCCGCATCGCGAACGGCACCAGATTCGGGCTGACGGGCGGCTTCTTCTCCAATAATCCGGCCCATGTGGACCGCGCCATGCGCGAATTCCATGTCGGCAACCTGTACATCAACCGGAAGAATACCGGTGCCTTGGTAGGTGCCCAGCCCTTCGGCGGGTTCAACCTGAGCGGTACCGATTCGAAAGCCGGTGGGGCCGATTACCTGCTCTGTTTCCTCCAGGCCAAATCCATCACGGAACGGCCGGTATTGGCGGAGCCGGTGTTACCCGGCTTCCGCTTCACCAAGAGCTGAGGCTCAATCGTCGTCGCGGGTGTCGTCGTCGTCGTCATCGGCGACGTCGTCGGCCCCGTCGTCCATGGGTTCCTCATCCGGACCCAGGTCGTCCTCATCGGGTTCGGGTTCGGCCACGGCAGGCTTCTTCTTCTCCTTGATTTCAGTGGCACCGGCCCGTTTGAGCAGCAGCACCGACTCGGTGTGGTCGTTCTCGTTGGCCATCACCAAGGCTGTGTCGCCGTTGCGGTCTTTCACCTTCACGTCGGCGCCCTTGTGCAGCAGGAAGCGGATGATGTCCACATGGCCTTCCTTGGCGGCATGCATGAGGGGCGTATGCCCCCAGTGCGAAACGGCGTTCACATCGGCCCCGCGTTCCACCAGCATCTTGACGGCGGCCAGGCGCCCGGCGCGGGCGGCGATATGCAAGGCCAAGGGGCCCACCTCGGCGCCGTGTTCGAACAGGTAGGCCATCAGTTCCACATTGCCTTGCTCGGCAGCTCGGTTGAGGGCCGTACCACCCAACTTGTTGGGAATATTGATGGAAGCGCCCCGCTCGACGAGGAGTTTCACGGTATCGAAATGGGCACCTTGGGCGGCATAGATCAACGGAGTGGATCCGTTTTTGGCCAGCTCGTTGATGTCGGCCCCGCCGTCCAACAAGGTGGCAACGGCTTGGGTGTCGCCTCTGGATGCCGCCTGATGCAGCGCACTGAGTTCCATATCCTAATAAAAACAATGGGTTGAATCGGTCGGGCTGCCCGGTTCCGAAGGTCGTCAAATATAGGACGATTTGTCTTCGATCTTCCAGGCACCGCCGTACCCGTTGAGGAAGTCGGTGGCGGATTGCCGCGTGCGGCCTTCCAGCTGTACTTCGGTCAGGCGCAGGGTGCCCGCGCCGGTGCGCAGGTCGGTGGGGCGTTCGGGTTCTGCGGGATGCGCCACCGCGGCATGGATGCGCCATTTGAGGCCGTCCAATCGCAGCCAGGCACCCGGATGGGGGTTGAAGGCGCGGATCCGGTTGACCAGGTCCGTTGCGGGTAGCCGCAGGTCCAGCAGGGCGTCTTCGGGAAAGAGCTTGGGTGCGGGGGTGGCCTGGCGGTCGTCCTGGGGTTCGGGCACCAGGGTGCCGTCGGCAAGCCCATCGGCGGCACGCACGGCCAAGGGCCCGCCCATGGTCATGAGGCGGGCGTAGAGGTCGCCGGTGGTCTCGGCAGGACCGATGGGCGTGCGCTCGCGCAGCAGGATGCCTCCGGTATCGATGCCTTCGTTCAGCAGGAACACCGTGAGGCCGGTTTCGGTCTCACCGGCGGCGATGGCATGATGGATGGGCGCCGCACCCCGGTATTTGGGCAGCAGGGAGGCATGCAGGTTCACCGATCCGATGCGCGGAACGGCCAGCAAGGCCGGCGGCAGGATCTTGAAGGCCACTACCACGAACAGGTCGGGGTTCAAGGCCCGCAGTGGTCCGGCCAGGGCGCCGTCTTTGAGGCTGTCGGCTTCCAGCACCGGAATGCCGGCCTCCAGCGCCACCGCCTTCACCGGCGTGGGCGTGAGGGCGGTGCCTCGCCCGCGGCGTTTGTCGCTGCCCGTGACCACGGCAACCACCCGGTGGCGCGAATCGATCAGGGAGCGGAGCGCGGGTACCGCGAAGTCCGGACTCCCCATGAACACGATCCGCAATGCCTCAGCCATGGCGGGGCACGTAGGGATAATCGGGCACGTACTGGCCCTGGTCTATGGCATCCAGCTTGCGTTGCAACAGGCGCCGTTTGAAACTGCCCACACGGTCCACGAACAGCACCCCATCCAGGTGGTCGAGCTCGTGCTGGATCACCCGCGAAACCCACCCGTCGAAGGTGTCGGTGCGGAGTTCGAACCGGGCATCACGGTATTCCACGGTAATCTGGTCGGGTCGGCGCACGGATTCGCGCAGGTCGGGTATGCTCAGGCAGCCTTCCTCGAAATCCACCGCTGCGGGGCCTACCGCCGTGATTTTCGGATTGATGAAGACCTGTTTTCCGAACCGGGGCGCATCGGGTTCGTCTTCGGCCATCACGTCGGCATCCATCACGAACAGGCGGATGGATCGGCCCACCTGGGGAGCGGCCAGGCCCACCCCGTGCGCTTCATACATGGTTTCGAACAGATCGGCTATGAACGATTCGAGTTCGGGCGTGAGCGATTCCACGGCCGCGGCGGGTGCGCGCAGCACGGGGTCGTTATACAGGACGATGGGAAGCGGAGCCATGATCGAGATAGGATTGAAGCAGATGTGCGGCAGCCACGGTATCCACCCGGGCTTTGTCTTGTCGTTTCTTGCGGCCCACGCCGCTGGCCAGGATGGTCTGTTGGGCCATGACCGACGTGAAGCGTTCGTCCCATTTCACCACCGGCAGTTCGGGGAACCGTTTGCCGAAACGGGCCAGGAAGGCCTCCACCCGGCGGGTGGCCTCCCCTTCCTCCCCTTTCAACGAAATGGGCCAACCCACCACCACCATGCGGATTTCCGTCGAACGGCGGATATCCTCGATGCGGGCGAACAGACCGGCTTCGTCGAAGGTGCCCACCGTGGTGGCGAAGGTGCCCGTCGGGTCGGATTGGGCCAGACCGGTTCGTTTCTCCCCGACATCGATGCCGAGGGTGCGTACGAACATCACTTCGTTGCGATGGGTTCCGACACCGGTTGGCGCAGGAACTCCTTGAGCAGTTTGCTGGGCTTGAAATGGGTTTTCCGGTGCTCGGGCACGTAGATCACCTCATTGGTTTTCGGATTGCGGGCCTTGGGCTTGGCTTTGGTCATCTTGACTTCGAACACCCCGAAATCGCGGATTTCGATCCGGCAGGTGGGGTTGGCCTCCATCATCGTGTCGCGCAGGGCGTCGATCACGGCATCGACCCAGGGTTCGGCTTGTACCATCGGAATGTCCAACCGGTCCGATATCCGCCGGACGAGGTCGCGCTTCGTGTGCGTCATGTCAAAAATGCTTGCCTAATACGTTGATTTTATTGGAATGAAGGTACGGCATTTTCCGCTCATTCGAAACGGTAGGCCTGCCTGACCCCCTCCACTTTTTGCAATTTTTTGATGAGGCGGTCCAGATGGCCCCGATCTTCCACATAAACCATGAGGGTACCTTCGAAGGTACCTTCGTCGGAACTCACATTGATGGATTTCATGTTGGTCTTCATGGAATTGGAGATCACATGGGTGATATCGCTCACCATGCCCACCCGGTCTTCTCCGATGATCCGGATCGCACCCATGTATTGGGCGGTGGGGGCCTTGGGCCAGGCCACGTCCACGATGCGCTCGGGTTCGGTGCGGACCAGATAGGCGGCGTTGTTGCATCGGCTGCGGTGGATCTTCACATCGCCCAGGCGCGAGAGGAACCCCATCACGTCATCACCGGGTATGGGATTGCAACACCGGGCATAGCTGTATTTGACGTCGGTGAGTTGGCCGTTGATGAACAGCCCGCGGCTGTCTCCCACGTTCCGGGCATCGGCCAGCAGGTTTTCCTGCAGGGTCTCTTCGTCCATCGTTGCGGCGGCCGCCCGTTTCTCGTCGTCGAGCCGGCCCCGGCTGATGAACTGCTTGACGGCTTTGGCCAATTGCGCCACATCGAAATGCCCGGTGGCTATCTCCATGAACAAGCGGTTGGTGGAGGAGAACCGGAGCTTGGAGGCCACTTTGGTCAGGTCCTGGTCGGATATCTCCAGCTTGTCGCGATCGGCCCGTTTCTGCCAGAGGTCCTTGCCCTCGTCGATGAGTTTGCGCTCCTTGAGGTTGACCAACTGGCGGATGCGCGACTTGGCCTTGTGGGTAACCACATCGTGGATCCAATCGGGATTCAGATTCACGTTCTTACCCGTGATGATCTCGACCTGGTCGCCCGACACCAGCGGGGTGCGCAAGGGTACGATCTTTCCGTTCACTTTGGCGGCCAGGGCCTTCTCGCCGACCGCACTATGTATTTCGAAGGCGAAATCGATGGGCGTTGCCCCTTTGGGCAGGGTTTTCAGCTCGCCCTTGGGTGTGAACACATAGATCTCGTCGGAGAAGAGTTCGAGCTTGAAATCCTCCACGAAGTCGGTGGCGGCATCGGTGCGCGGGTTGGACAGCGCGTCGCGCACGAAATGCACGAAGCGGTCGATCGACGCGTTGCCCCCGGTACCCTGCTTGTATTTCCAATGTGCCGCCACCCCCTTCTCGGCGATTTCGTCCATCTGCTGGGTGCGGATCTGCACTTCCACTTTCACCCCGCTGCGCGAGATCACCGTGGTGTGCAGACTCTGGTACCCGTTGGTCTTGGGTACGGAGATGAAATCGCGGAACCGTTCGGGTATGGGCGTGTAGGCATCCGTGATGAAGGAATACACCCGCCAGCAGTCTTCCTTGGTGTGGGGCGGATGCAGGATGATCCGGATGGCGAACAGGTCGTACACCTCCTCGAAGGGTTTCTGCTGCCCCACCATCTTCCTGTATATGGAATAGATGTGCTTGGGCCGACCCTTGATCTCGAAATTGAACCCGGCCTTGTGCAACTGCCCCCGGATCGGGTCCATGAAATCGTCGATGAATTGCTCTCTGGATTCCTTCCTCTCGCGCAGTTTCCGGGCGATAAACTTGTACCCGTTGGGGTCCAGCACCTTGAAGGAGAGGTCCTCGAGTTCGCTTTTGAGTTTGAACAAGCCGAACCGGTGGGCCAGCGGAGCGAACAGCTCCAGGGTTTCGTTGGCGATGCCGAGCTGCTTGTGCCTGGGCAGATGGTGCAGGGTACGCATGTTGTGCAGACGGTCGGCGAATTTGATGACCACCACCCGCACGTCTTCGGCGGTGGATAGCATCAATTTCATGAAGGCTTCGGCCTGCTTGGCATCTTTCGATTTGAAGACCCCCGAGATTTTGGTCAATCCGTCGATGAACATGGTGACCAAGGGCCCGAAATGCAGGGCGATGGTCTCCAGGGAAACCGAGGTGTCCTCCACCGTGTCGTGCAGGAGTGCGGCGGCCACGCACTCGCTGTCCATACCCAGTTCCTTGGCCACGATGGTGGCCACTTCGAGCGGATGGTGGTAATAGGGTTCGCCGGATGCCCGTAGCGTGCCTTTGTGGGAGTGGAAGGCCAGCTTGAAGGCGTCGGTGATGAGGGGTTCGTTGACCGATTCGTGGGCTTCCCGGCAATCGGCCAACAACCGGTTGAGCTCGATCTGCTGCGGCTCCTCGAGAGGGGTCGCCGAAAAATCGGCCCATTCGGCTGCGGTCGTCGGTACGTGGAACTCCATCGGTGGAAATTAGCCATTTCCGGAAACGGAAAAGGGCGCCGAAGCGCCCTTTTCCCATCGACCGGATGTCCGGAACCGAATTATTTCACCAAGGTCATTTTGAAGGTCTCGGTGAAGGAACCGGCTTGGATGCGGTAGAAGTACACGCCCGAGGCCAGGTTGGAGGCATCGAAGGCGACGGTATGGAAACCGGCGGGCTTCATGTCGTTCACCAGGGTGGCCACACGCTGACCGGTAACCGTGAAGACCTCCAGGCGAACCTGGGTTTGCACGGGAACACTGTAGCGGATGGTCGTGGTGGGGTTGAAGGGGTTCGGGTAGTTCTGATCCAGTTTGAAGGTCAGCGCTTGGTCGTCCGTTTCAACCGAGGAATCCACGATGCGGCGCATGCTGATGCCGTGGGGCGCGCGGGCGAATTGCTCGCGGTCGGCACGGTAGCTGGCATGGACCGTCCAGATGCCGGTGGTGGCGTTGCCTTTGGTGACCCCGATGCTTTCGAGCGCGGCGTCGAGCTCGGCATGGGTGAGGGTCAGGCTGGCCATGTTGCCGTCATCGTCGGAGGTGATGCTGAGCAGGGGCGAGCTGAAGTCGCCACCGGTCTCGTCATACAACCAGGTGTAGGTCATGGCTTCGAAGGCGGTCCAGGACTCGAAATCCTGCTCGTAGCTGTTGCCCGTACCGGAAAGCGCGCTCACCGCGAAATCATCGAAGTACACGGCACCATTGGTGGTTTCCGCACGCAGACGCACCGCGTGGGGACCCAGAATGTTCAGGTCGTACTCGAATTTCGTCCAGTTGAAGGTGATGTCGCCCGTACCGCCGGCTACGGCATGCAGGGTGTCGAGCTGGGTCCACGTCTCGCCATCGTCGGTGAGTTCTACCACAACCGAGAAGACGTTGTCGTTGTTGTAGTTGGCCGCCCAGAAGGACAAGGTGCCCGAGTTCTGCAGGATGGGCGTGCGTACATACCCGCTGCGGTTCATGTCGGTACCGATGTACTTGCCGGTGCCGGAAGCGCCGTTGCCCACGTGGGCGAACGCGTCGGATGCGAAGGTGGCACCCGAACGGCCCCAGGCCTCGGTGGACCAGGTCTCTTCCCAAGTGATCGAGATCGGTTCGGTCGTGTTTTCGTTGAGCTCCACGATGGCGTTGTCGGCCGGTGCGAGCAATTCGAAATTCAGGAAGTACCGTGGCAGGGTCGGGCCTTCGAACGCACCCATGTAGGGGGCGAGCGAACTGCGGAAATTCCCGTCGATGTCGAACATGATGTAGGTGTCTTCCACACCGGCCAGCAGCGGGTTGCCCAGGGAGGGGCCCGTCAGACGCAGGTCGGTGGCCGAAACGAATTCCACATCGGTGGATACCGAATGGCGGTCGTAGTCGGCGGCCTGCAGTTCGGCGATGGTCGTGTAGTTGACTCCAGCCCTACGCGCCACGATGGGTGCGAAGTAGTTGTTGTGGTCGCTCATCAGGTTCATGCCGCTCCAGCTGGCTCCGAAACCGGTGCTGTTCCGCACTACGAACATGTTGTTGTAGGTATAGAACGGCGTGTTGTTGGAACCGGTGGTCTGGATGATGCCGGCATGCACGCCCGTGCTGCCCGTGTTGTTGATCTGGATGGTGTTGTGGTACACATACACATCGGCGACCGACGAGGCACCACCATGGGCGATACCGTACACGTTGTGGTTCACCGCACCGGTGGTGGTGGTGTGGTTCATGGCGAACATGTTGTTGATGATGTACACGCCATCATCGTTCAGGCTGTTCGTCAGGTTGATCCCCATCATGGTGGACGCATCCGTGCGGATGGAGCGCATCTGCATGATTTCGTTACCGGCGATGGTGAGCATGCCCACCGGCGTGTTCACATCGAACCCGATATGCGAGGTGCTGGTGGCATGGCCGTACACCCAGATGCGGTTCTGCTGGAAGGTACCGTCGCGGAAGACCTGCGTGGAAACCGCCCGTTGACCCACGTGGAAGTCGTTGAGCAGCAAGGTCACGTTCGAGGCCGGGAAGGCACCCGAAGACGAACCCCACACGTTCACGCCGGTCTGGAAATGGCCGGCATCGTCGGGGCGACCGATCTGGTTGTTGATCAACACGATGCCGTCGGCTCCGCCTTGACCCACGCCGGCGGCATCTCTCCGGTTGATCCGGAAACCGGTGGTTCCTGTGCCCACGGTTCCGTTCATACCGAAGGACACGCTGACCACGGAGTTTTCCGTGATGGCGCCTTCATACAGGAAGAAGGTGCCTCCGGCATGCGTCTGCACGAAGGTCAGACCCCGCTCGCCATAGGCGTTGGGTACCGGTATGAACTGCGATTTGTCGGTGCCTTCGCCACGGAAGGATGGGCCGGCGGGACGCGCTTTGGTCACCTGCCCCCCTTCGGACGGCATGCTGCGGATACCGAAGATGTTGAAATGGTCGGTACCCAGGTTGTGGAAGGACCGCAGTTGCACCACAGGCGACGTGCCTTCGGCCGGCATGATGGTGACCGGGGTTGATTCGGTCAGATCCTGACGGTTGATTTGGATACCGGCAACCGTATCGATGATGCTTTCCGCGATTTCGAAGACCACGGGAGCCGAGGCGCCGTTTGCGTTCAGGTACGCGATGGCATCGCTGAGCAGGGGGAAACCCTGGGCGGCGGCACCTTTGGGAATGCGGTACACACCGGCCATGGGGGGCGGCGGAGGCGGTACCGGGTTGCCTACCACTTCGGCGTAGTCGGTGCCGATGCGGATGCCGGAAACCGTGACCACCGGGCCGGCCGTGGACGATCCCTGGCGCAAGGCCACAGTGCCCATGTCGGCGGCATCGGCTCCGATGTGGTTGTCGAGGGTCCAGGAGGTCGGAATGTCCGAACCAGCCGGATTGACCACCAGACTCATCTCATCGTTGGAAGCTCCATCCACAATGGTGTAGCGAAGGGCCAGCAGGTAGGTTTTGCCCACCTCATACACGTGGTCCGTGTACACGGTGCTGGTTCCGGAGCCGCTGGTTTTCAGCAGGCCGAAGGCCAGTTTGCCGTTGGCATCGGCCTTCACGAATACCCGGCCGTAGTAGCTGCTCCCCATGGCGGCCGCGCCCACATGGAAGAAGTAGTCGCCGGTGGTGGAAGCGGAGGTGACCGCTACCAGGAAGGCGGCATACATGGAGCCGCTGGTGATGGCCTCACCGAAGGTGCGGTTCACGTCTTCGCCAGTAGGACCATAGGTCACACTTTTGCCCATACCCGAGCCGGTGTACCCGGCATAGGTGAGGCCGGCCTGACCTACGGCCGGCGAGTTGGTGCCAGCTCCGGAATGGGCCGTCCAGCCGTTGGCGGTCAGCAGGCTGGCCGCTTCATAGTCGAAATACTCGGCCAAACGCAGGGTAGCGGGCGGCGGAGGAGGTTCGGTGTACACGGTGCCGTAGGACATGATGCCTTGGTCCGTGCCCAGGCCGAACACCTGCCAGGTGCCGTCGGGATTGGATTTCACGCTCACGTCGCCGGTAACGGCGGATGCTCCGACGGCGGCCGAGGCCATGGCCGGCAAGGCACCTACAAAGGTGGGCGCGTTGGCCGTGGTCACATCGTATTGGGTGAGGGTGCCGATGATGGGATCGGAGTTGCTGGTCACCCGGTATTGGTAGTTGAACGCCAGGGTCTGGGAAGCGGTCATATGCACATCCACGCCGGAGAACCCGGTGCTGGTGCCTACCGCGGATCCGTCCACGTAAGCGCCGGTGCTGGTGTAGCGTTTCAGGTTGGCGCCATTGGAGTTCACGAAGAAGTCCTTGTCGCCGCCGGGACCCATAGGACGGATGCCCGCGTTACCGGCGAAGGTCGCGTTGGCGGCCAGGGTGGCGCTCAGTTCGATCTCCTGCACGGTCCAGGATTGCCCCTGGTTGTTGGTGCGGTGCACATAGATGCGACCGGTTTCGGCAACCGGAGTTGTCACCGGTGGCGAGATGGTCCACAGCTCGAAGGTGCCGGCCGACCAGGAACCCGTCACAGCGATCTTGTCGCCCAGACGGCGCACACCGTCACCGGCGGGATCGAAGGAGTAGGTAACGGCCGGGTCGCCGCCTTCCGAGGTCCAGAT
>JANJTJ010000054.1 GCA_024711145.1 Balneolales bacterium | reverse complement strand
ATAAAGCAGCGGGCCCCAGTTGTTGTCGTCAGACAGGGGAGCGAAATCGAAGTCGATACCGCCCGTAGCCAGCGTATGTACCTGGGCCCAGTCCACAGCGGCGTATTCGGCCGTGCTGCGGGGAGATTGGGCCAGGAAGGTAGCGGCATAGGTGTTGGCGATCTTCTTGAACTCGTCCCAGTCGATGGTACCTGCGGGTGCCAGGCGCTCATCCACGTTGCCCAATTCAGGGATCAAGGTGGTGGAGACACCGGGGGAACCTGCAGCGGCGGCCAAGTCGGCCGTAGCGCGGGCTTCAGCAAGTTTGGCGACAGCGGCATCGATCACGACATCATATGGCTGAAGCGTGATGGCGGCCTGGTTGGTCAGGTCCGTGTTTTCATCGATGATGAACGCCTGGTCGAAAATGAGACCCAGCGAGCCGTAGATCATCCCTTGGAGCAACTGGGCCGTGGCTTTGGTGGCCAAGGTGGTCGCTTCGTCGGTGATCACTACGCCACCATCGATGGCGCCGATGGCGAGGTTGGCGTTGGCCAAGGCACTGTTGTACCAGTCCCAATGGAAACGCGTCACTTCGGGGTAGGACGTGGTCGGCGTGTTCGGGTAGGACTCACGCGGCTCGTGGCCGGCGTTGTTCACCCAGAAGTTGCCCACCGTGCCCGTGAACCAGTCGGCTTGGATGATCAACGGGGAGGTTTGGTAGGCCGTGGAGTACAAGGAGTACGTTTCCAGACCACCTTGCACCAGCCCGAGGATGTCCTCGGGGCGTTGTAGTGCGAGTTCGCGGTCAGGCTCGTTCTTGTTTTCTACGACCAGATCCGCGCAACCCGACAGACCGATGACCGCCGTAGCGGCCAGGATCGTGCTCAGTTTTTTGAACTGTTTCATGTTCTGTGGTTGGGATTTGGATTAGAATGCAATTTCGATAACACCGGTGAAGGTGCGGAAGTTCGGGTAGTTGAACGTATCGATACGATAGTTCGAAGCATCACCCGATACACCCGATACTTCCGGATCGTAGCCGCTGTAACCGGTGAAGGTCAGCAGGTTCCGGCCTACAACACCCACGCGGATCCGGTCGATGCTGGCGCCCAAGGCACCCAGTTGACGACGGTTGAACGTGTAGTTGACAGCCAGCTCGCGGAGTTTCAGGTAGCCGCCGTCTTCCACGAAGTATTCGTTCGCGTTGTTGGCGTCGTACAGAGCTTGGTAGTAGGTAACCGCTTTCTTCTCGGAATCGGCTTTGCCACGCTGGTCGAAATCACCATGACGCAGTTCGCGGAAGGTCCACTGCTTGGTCAGGTTGTACAGCTGGCCACCCACTTGGGCGTCGATCAACGCATACACCGACAGACCTTTCCAGGAGAACGTGTTCGACATGGAGAAGTTGAAGTCGGGGTTGGTGTCGCCGATTTTGAAGTCGCCTACCTGCATGCCGTTCTCATCCACACTGAAGTAGCGGATGGGCAGTTCGGTCGGAGTGCCGATACGGCTGGTACCGTCCGCATTCTTGGCGATCAGGTACCCGTCGGAGTTCACTTCGTAGAGGTTCGGGTCAGCCGCGGCGTAGGCCGGGTTGTCCTGCAGCTCATCGAAGGATTTCACCCAACGACGACCGTACATGATGCCGAAGTTCTCTCCTTCGTCCAGGAAGAAGATCGCGTTCGACTGCTCACCCGGGCCTACCAGGCGCGAGGGGAAGTCAAGACGCGTCACCGTCTGGCGGGTACGGTCGAAGTTGAAGTTGGCCGTCCAACGCATGTTGTTCTGGTCCATGAGGATGGCACCGAACTGAGCCTCGAAGGTCGTGGACTCGAGCGCACCGGCGTTCTGAACCTGCGAACGGAAGCCGCCGGCCTTGGCAGGCAGGGGTACCGCTACGATCTGGTCGTCGGTGTTCTTCACAGCGTAGTTGATCTGCATCGAATAGCGGTTCAGGAACTCCATATCGATACCGAGTTCGGTTTCAGCCGAACGGGCCGGTTTCAGATCGGGGTTGCCCAAGGCTACCGGTGTGGGCGAGCCGCTGGATACGTTGAAGGTCTCGTACTGGGCGGAGAAGCCCGGACGCAGACCGGCCGTACCGTAGCTGGCACGCAGTTTCAGCTCTTGCACACCGGGGATGGCGATGTCTTCCGTAATTCGGTAGGCACCGGACATCCGGTAGTAGGTGGCATAGCGCTGGTCGGCACCGAACTCGGAAGAACCGTCCTGACGGATCAGGAAGCTACCGATGTACTTGTCTTTGTAATCGATGTCGAACAGACCGAACACGTTCTCGGTTTTGATCTGCGACTGGTAGGAAGAAGCCCCGCGGGACTCGTTGTCCGTGATACCCAGGTTCGGCAGACCGGCAACCGTGAATTTGGAACCGGTTACGCTGAACTCGTCATACGAGCGGTCTTCGTACTGGTACGACAGACGAAGGCGCGTATTGAAGCTGTTCATGAACTGGCGGCTGAAGGTGGCCGTACCGACAACCATGGAAGCCAGGTTGTTGTTGCTGAATTTGTTCAGCGAACCATCGGTCGGGGTGGGCACGCCACTGATGTTGTCCAACGTTCCGAGCGGGATGTAGGTCGAGTTGCGCTGGTTGGCGCGGTCGAACCCGTAGCTCACTTCGAAGTTGGCCCACTCGAGCGGGGCATAAGCCAGACGGAAGTCGGCCAGCATCCGCGTGCGGCGGAAATCGCGCTCGTGGTAGTACAGTTCATACAACGGGTTCGGCTCGGCGATGTACGGATCGGCCGTGATGTTGTACTTCTGACCGTTGGCGTTCATGCCGTAGATGTCGGCGTCGGGCTGCAGCAACAGGATGTTGAAGAAGGCCGAACCGGCGGCTTGAGGCACAGGCTCCTGGTCCGATTGCGCGAACGAGGTGGAGGCCGAAAACTTCAGCTGGTCGGTGATGTCCTGGTCCACGTTGAAACGGAAGGTCTGACGACCGTAACCGGCGGAACCGAACAGGATACCGTCGCTCTGGTTGTTGGTCAGGGATACGGCGTAGTTGCCGGAGCCCGTGTTCCGCTGGAGCGAGATGAAGTTGGTCATGAACGTACCCGGATTGAACATCTCCTCCTGGAGGTTCCGTCCGTTCACGTACGGGTTGTCGGCGATGCGGTCGGCTTCCAGAACCCGGTTGCCGCCTACCAGCACGTAGCTGCCGTCGGCATTCACCTGGTAGGGATGGCTTTCCGACAGATCAAGCAGTTTGGTGATCGAGGATACCCCGTATTCCGTACGGAAGACCACTTGGGTCTGCCCTTCGGCGAGATATTGACCACGCTTGGTGATGATCTGTACAACCCCGTTGGCGGCACGGGAACCGTAGAGGGAAGCGGCCGAAGCCCCTTTGATCACCTCGATGGCCTCGATGTCCTCGGAGTTGATGTCGGCGAGCGAACCATCCAATACGACACCATCCACGATGATCAGCGGCTGTTGCGAGCCGATCAGTGCCGTGGAACCGCGCAGACGGATGGTGGGAGCGCCACCGGGTTGGCCGCTGGCGGAAACGACCTTCACACCGGCCACTTTGCCCTGGAGGGCGCCTGCGGCGGAGGTGGCAGGGGCGTTGTCCAAGTCAGACGAACTGACCCGGCCTACGGTGAAGGCCAGCTTGCGCTGAGGAGTTGCGTCGGATACACCCGTTACGACCACCTCTTCGAGACCGAGCAAGTCGGCTTCGAGTTGGATGTCTGAGCGGACTGCACCGCTGCCCACTTCGATGGAGAAGCGATTTTCGCGGTATCCCACATAGGTGACCACAACGGTGTACCGGCCGGCCGGTACTTGGCTGATGGTGTAATTGCCGTCCAGATCCGTCACCGCACCGCGAGAAATCTCGCGTACGAAGACGTTGGCGCCCGTCAGCGACTCGCCGGTAGACCGGTCTGTCACATTCCCGGTGATGGAGCCCGTGTTTTGGGCCCAAGCCGTGAGGGGCGCCATCAGAACAATCGCTACAACATAAAGTAGCTTCTTGGACATAGATGACCTCATGATTGGTTGGTTGTTGTGCTTTTCGACATGCGCCGGTTGCCCGACGCCAGCGTTTTTCGGCGGTTTGACCTATTCGACCTCTAGAACACTTGTGGCGAATCTACTACCGGAAGGTCAATACGCCAAATAAAAATGGCGTTTGGTCACACCAATCCGACACTTCATCCCAAAGCCACGTCCAAGGTCATCATCACCGCGAAGCCCGCCATACCCCCCAATGTGGCCAGGTCGGTGTTCCCGTGCCGTTGCGCCTCCGGGATCACTTCCTCGATCACGACGAAGATCATGGCACCGGCCGCAAAGCTCAAGGCGTAGGGCAAAACCGGCGCCATGACCATCACCAAGGCCGCTCCGATCACGGCGAACACGGGCTCCACCAACGCGGAGGCCTGCCCGTAGTTGAAGGCCTTGCCCACCGGCATGCCCTCGCGGCGCAACGATACCGACACAGCCGTACCCTCCGGGAAGTTCTGGATGCCGATGCCCAAGCCCAAGGCCATGGCCCCTCCCAAGGTGGCTTCCGGTATGCCCAGGGCCAATCCGCCGAAGGCCACACCCACCGCCAACCCTTCCGGTATGTTGTGCAAGGTCATGGCGAGCAGCAGCAGGCTGGGTTTGCGCAGGTTGGTCTGCACCCCTTCCACTTCGTTCATGGGCGCCTCGGCGTGCAGATGCGGTACGAACCGGTCCATGACCCGTATGGCCACTCCTCCCAGGCTGAACCCCACCAGGGCCGGTACCCACGGGATCACCCCCATCCCCTCCGCCATCTCGATGGCCGGATTGAGCAGGCTCCAGCAACTGGCGGCGATCATCACGCCGCCGGCGAACCCCAGCATGGCATCCAACATCTTCCGGCTCACATGCCGGAACCCGAACACGGTGGCCGCTCCCAGCGCGTTCATCGCCCAGCCGAATCCGCCCGCGATGAACGCCTGCATGACCGGATGCAACCCCAGAAACCCCTGCCAGATACTTTCGAACATGCCTGCTCCCTCTTTTTTTTAGTTGTGCCTAAAAATAGGGAGCACCAACCCTCACCGCAAGGTTTTGGAACTGATGTAGCTGTACACGGCCGGAATCACATACAGGGTGAGGATGGTTGAAAACACCAACCCGCCGATCACCGCGATGCCCATGCTCACCCGGCTCTCCGCTCCCGCACCCAGGGCCAACGCGATGGGCAATACCCCCAGGATGGTGGACAGGCTCGTCATCAGGATGGGCCGGAACCGCGCCGCGGCCGCATCCATGACGGCTTCGGTGCGCTCCAAACCCGCTTCTTTCCGCTGGTTGGCGAATTCCACAAGCAGGATGCCGTTCTTGGTGACCAACCCCACCAACATGATGATCCCGATCTGGGAGAAGATGTTCAGGGTCTGCCCGGTCAACCACAGGGTCAGGAAGGCGCCGGCCAGGGCCAACGGTACGGTCACCAATATGATGATGGGATCCCGGAAGCTTTCGAATTGGGCCGACAACACCAGATAGATGATGAGGACCGCCAGGGCGAAGGCGAATACCAGGCTGGTGGACGATTCGTCGAAATCGCGCGATTGGCCCGCCAGGGTGGTGGTGAACCGGTCGTCGAGCACTTCGCCGGCCACTTCGCGCATGGCGGCTATGCCGTCGCCCAGGGTTTTGCCCGGTGCCAACCCCGCCGATATCGTGGCGCTCACGTACCGGTTGAAGCGGAACAGCTGGGGCGGACTCACGTCCTCGGTCACCCGCACCAGGTTGTCGAGCTGGATCATCTCACCCCGGTCGTTGCGCACATATAAAGATCTGAGGTTCACCGGCTCGTTGCGGTCTTGCCGGTCGAGTTGCCCGATCACCTGATACTGTTTCCCGTTCATGATGAAATAGCCGAACCGTTGGCCGGACAGGGCCAGTTGAAGGGTTTGGGCGATGTCTATGGCCGAAACCCCCAACGCCCGCGCACGGTCCCGGTCCAGGTCGATGCGCAGTTCGGGTTTGTTGAATTTGAGGTCGGCATCGACCACCGAGAAGGTGGCATGGGCACCGGCTTTTTCCAGGAACTGGGGCAATTTCTCCACCAGGGCCTCGAAATTCGGGGCTTGGATCACGAACTGCACGGGCAACCCGCCTCGGCCGCCGCCTATGGATTGCTCTTGTGTTACGAAGGCCCGGGCAGCCGTGAACTCTCGGGTCATCGCGGTCACATCGTCGGCGATCTGCTGCTGGGTTCGGCCGCGCTGGGAGGCGTCGTTCAGGATGATGTTCACGAACCCGGAATTGACCCCTCCGCTGAACCCGGGCGATGTCACCGAGATCACGGCCTCGGCTTCGGGCACCCGCGCTTTCACGGCATCCACCATTTCCTGGATGTAGCGGTCCATGAATTCATAGGTGGCGCCTTCGGGCCCGGTGGCGTTCATCCGCACCCGGCCACGGTCTTCCATGGGCGACAACTCGCTCGGCAACAGGCCGATCAGCACCGCGATGAGGCCGGCCGAAACGGCGATCACGACGAACCCGAGCCAGCGGAACCGCATGAAAACGGCCAATGACCGGGCATAGCCGCTGTTCAAGGCGGTGAAGAAGGGCTCGGTCCACCGGTACAGGGCCGGTTGCACGGTGCGCTGTTTGAGCAGGCGCGTGCTGAGCATGGGCGTGAGGGTGAGCGCCACGAAACTGGAGATGACCACGCTTCCCGCCAACACGATGCCGAATTCACGGAACAACCGTCCGGTAAGCCCCTCTAGGAAGATGACCGGCAGAAAGACCGCCACCAGCGCCGTGGTGGTCGATATCACGGCGAAGAAGATCTCTTTGGATCCCTCCAACCCGGCCTCGAGCGGGGTCATGCCCTTCTCGACCTTGGTGTAGATGTTCTCCATGACCACGATGGCGTCGTCCACCACCAGGCCGATGGCCAGCACGATGCCCAACAGGGTGAGCACGTTGATGGAGAAACCCGCCAGATACATGATGAAGAAGGCCCCGATGAGCGAGATGGGTATGGCGAGCACGGGGATCACCGTGGTGCGCCAATCGCGCAGGAACAGGAAGATGATGACCACCACCAGCACGAAAGCGGTGAGCACGGTCTCCTGCACTTCGGTGATGGACTGGCGGATGAAGGTGGTCACATCGAAACCGACGGCGAGGCGGATGTCTTCGGGCAGGTCGCGGTCGATGGTCTCGAGGCGTCGGTAGAACTCGTCCACGATGGCCAGGTTGTTGGCGCCCGGCTGCGGTATGAGCACCACGCCCACCATGGCCACCCCGTCGCGGCGCAGGATGGACCGCTCGTTTTCGGCACCCAGCTCGGCACGGGCCACATCGCGCAGCCGTACCACGTTGCCACCGGTTTCCCGGATGATCACGTTGTTGAAATCCTGCGGACTCACCAACCGGCTCATGGTGCGCACGGCCAGTTCCACGGTGGCCCCTTCGATGCGGCCGCCGGGCAACTCCACGTTCTCCCGGTCCAACGCCCTGCGTACGTCCAGCGGGGTCACCCCGTGGGCCACCATCTTGCCCGGATCCAGCCAGATGCGCATGGAATACCGTTTCTCCCCCCAGATGGTCACTTCCGAAACGCCCGGAATGGTCTGCATGCGCTCCTTGATGCGCGCGCTGGCGATGTCGCTGGTCTCCAACTGGGGCCGCGTGTCGCTGCTCACGTTCAGGAATATGATGGGACTGGTGTTCGCGTCGGCTTTGGTCACGATCGGCGGGTCCACATCGGCCGGCAGGTTCCGCTGCGCCCGCGACACCCGCTCCCGCACGTCGTTCGCCGCCGACTCCATGTCCGTATCCAGCGTGAACTCCACCACGATGGTGCTTCGCCCCTCACGGGAGGTGGAGGTGAGCGTGCGGATGCCGGCGATGCCGTTGATGGATTCTTCCAGGGGTTCGGTGATCTGCGATTCGATCACGTCGGCGCTGGCACCCACATAGGAGGTGTTCACGGTCACGATCGGCGGATCCACCGCCGGGTATTCGCGCACACCCAGGTAGGCGTACCCGATCAGGCCGAAGAGCACGATGATCAGAGACATCACGGTGCCCAGCACCGGCCGACGGATGCTGACAGACGACAGGCTCACAAGGCCTCCGTGGTGTCGGTCTCGCTCACCCGTACCGGCATGCCGTCCCGCAATTGCAATATCCCGGTGGTGATCACCGAATCCCCTCCCCTCACGCCGTCCAGGATCTGAACGAACCGGTCGGTGCGCACGCCGGTGGTGACCGTCCGGCTCACGGCTTTGCCGTCTTCGATCACGAACAGGCGCATGCGGCCCAATTCCGGAATGAGCGCTTCGGCCGGCACCATGCGGGCGTCGGGCACGCTGCGCAACTCGTACCGGATGTCGGTGAAGGCGCCGGGCAATATGCGGGTACCCGGATTCGACGTCTCGGCGCGGATGGCCAAGGTGCGCGTATCGGGGTCGATGCGCGGTTCGATGGCGATCACCCGGGCGGTGTACACGGCATCGGAGCCGGCCCGCGTGAATCGGATCTCATCGCCCACGGCCACGTCGGCCGCATACCGTTCGGGCACGCTGAAATCGATGCGGATGCGGTCCAGGTTCTGTAACGACGCCAACCTCGTGCCGGCCGTCACCAAGGCCCCTTCCGATACGCTGCGCAGGCCCAAACGCCCGCTGAACGGGGCACGGACCTCGGTTTTCCGGATGTCGGCCTGGATGAGGTCGATCTCGGCTTTCACCGTGTTCAGCTCGTTCAGGGCCACATCGTAATCTTCCTGGGCGATGGCCCGGTTCTCCAACAGGCGTCGCTGCCGCTCTTCGCGCATTTCGGCCAGTTCCAGATTCAACTGGGTCCGGCGCAGGCGCGCCTGCAGGTCGGCGTCGTTGATCTTGGCCAGCAGATCCCCCTTCTCGACATATCCGCCTTCACGGATATTGAGGGATACCAAGCGGCCGGTGGCTTCGGCCTGCAACCACACTTCGTCCAGCGCCAGCACGGTGCCGGTGGTCTGGATGCGGTAGGAGAACGGAGCCGGTTCGACCACACGCACACGCACGCCGAGCCGGGTGTCGCGGGGGGTATCGGTGGCGGTGGTCGACAAATCGGCGCGGGAGGCGCTGCGCGACCAGAGGTATCCCGATCCCAGGACGACGGGGATCAGGACCATGATGACGATTCGGATGCGGTTGGACATGGAGAACCGGGGATGTTTCGGGCGTTTAAGCCCGAAAGGTATCCCCGGCATTCCCCACTGCGCTGTAAAAGAACGTCAGATTATGCGTTCAGGGACCGGAGCGATCGCTCCAGGATGTCCAGGCCGTTGTCGATCTGTTCTGCCGTGATGGTGAGCGGCGGCCGGAACCGTACGGAACGGGTACCGCAGCTCAGGATCATCAGGCCGTTGTCGTAGGCGGCATCGACCAGGGCGTTCCGCAAGGCGGCGGTAGGCAGGTCGAAGGCACACATCAGGCCCTTGCCGCGCGCGGCCGTAACCGTGGGATTGGCGGCCGTGAACTGCTCCAGGCGGGCCAGCAGGTGGGCACCCACCTGCGCGGCGTTCTCCACCAGGCGGTCTTCCTCGATAATCTCCAGGTACCGCTGGAAACGCACCATATCCACCAGGTTCCCACCCCAGGTGGAGTTGATCCGGCTGGATTTGTGGAAGACGTTGTCCGGGATGTTGTCGATCCGGGTGGAACAGAGGATCCCGCACACCTGGGCTTTTTTCCCGAATGCGATGATGTCGGGTTTCACGAAGTGTTCGTGCGCCCAGAATTTGCCGGTCAGGCCGATGCCGGTCTGCACTTCGTCGTAGATGAGCAGGGCTTCGTGGCGGTCGGCCAATTCGCGCAGGGCCTGGTGGAACCGCAGCGTGAAATGGTGGTCGCCCCCTTCGGCCTGTATGGGCTCGATGATGATGGCGGCGATGTCGTCCTTATGCTGTTCGAAATAGCGCTCGGCCTGGGCGATGGCCAGATCTTCGCGCTGGCGGGTGTCGGCGATGTGCTCGGGCGTGAGCGGGAACTTGATGTAGGGATTGCTCACCCTGGGCCAATCGAATTTGGGGAAATAGGCCACTTTGTCGGGCACGGTGTTCGTGAGCGACATGGTGTAGCCCGACCGACCGTGGAAGGCCTGTTCGAAATGAAGCACCTTGTGCCCTTTTTCGATGCGGTAGCCTTTGCGGAAGTTCATCTGCACTTTCCAGTCGAAGGCCACTTTGAGGGCGTTTTCCACCGCCAAGGCCCCGCCGGCCACGAAAAAGGCATACGGCAGGTGGGACGGAATGCCCACACGGGCGAAGGTGTCCACGAATTCGGCCATCTCGGTGGTGTAGATGTCCGAGTTCGACGGGTTGTGCAGGGCCACCCGGCCGATCCGCTCGCGGAAGGCCGCATCTCCCGCCATTTTGGGGTGGTTCATCCCCAGCGGGTTGGACGCGAAGAAGGTGAAGAAGTCGAGGTAGGTTTTGCCGTGTTTGGAATCGTGCAGGTACGCGCCTTGGCTCTTTTCCAAATCGAGTACGAAATCGTACCCGTCGGCCAGCATGTGCTTGGCAAGCACCTCGTGGACGTTCGTGGCGGCCACGTGGGAATGTCGGGACATAGGATGTTTCGGATTGGTAGTCCCCCAAAGTACCAAGATTCGGCCGGTTTCAGAAGCGGTAAGCGGCTTGCTACGGGCCGAAACGTGCCGTATATTTGGAGTCCTACCGCGGGGTGGAGCAGTTGGTAGCTCGTCGGGCTCATAACCCGAAGGTCGCAGGTTCGAGTCCTGCCCCCGCCACAACGAAAAGCCCGGTTCCGAAAGGTTCCGGGCTTTTTTCATGTCAGGCCGTGGGGCTCTCCCCTTCCCCGGCCTTGCGCAAGGCTTCCAACAGGCGTTTCTCGCGCAGCAGCGCCCGGCGGATCACCACCAGGGCCACCACAAGGCCCACCAGGCCCAAGGCCATGACACCGAACAGGATGCGGCCCTGCTGGCGCCGGCGTTCCGAGGCCTGCAGTTCCGATGCGACCCGCTCCAGCTCGGCATCGGCTTCCAACCGGGCCAGTGATTCGCGGTTCGACGCGCTCAGGAGGCTGTCGCTCAGGGTTTTGTGGATCTCCAGGTAGCGGAGGGCGGCCGGTGCGTCGCCCAAGCTTTTGAAGGCGTGGTAGGCGAACCGGCTGGCGTCGGAGGCCTCCCTGGGGTTGTTGTGCTGCTCGGCCAGCCCGTAGGCCATTTCCGCATACCGGGCCGCATCCCGAGGCCGGCCGAGCACCAGGTAGGCGTCGGCCAGGCCCGTATAGGCCACGGCCAGGGCGCGGATATCCCGGATGGACTGCCGCACCTGTACGGCCTGCAGGTAAAACCCTACGGCCTGTGCCGCATCCCCTTTGCGCAGGTGGGTACTCCCCAGGTTCGTCAGGCTGTTCGCGATGCTGCGCAGGTTGCCCAAGGCCCGGTTGAGCTCCAGCGCCCGCTCGTGATAGGCGATGGCCTCGTCGAACCGCTTCATCTCGCTGAGCAGGTTGGCCACATTGTTCAGGCTGCCGGCGATCAGCAGGCTGTCGGTTCCCCGTTCCCGATAGGCCAGGGTGCGCAGGCCGTACTCCAACGCCGTGTCGTTCTCGCCCAAGGCGCGGTGCAGATTGCCCAGGTTGTTCCAGATGTTCGTGATGCCGGACGAATCGCCCAGCTCCACATAGATGCGCAAGGCCTCGTGCCAATGCCCGCCGGCCACTCCGTAAGCTCCGCTTCGGAACCGGTTGGACGCCAGGATGTTGAGCGTGCCGGCCACCTCCGACGCTTCGTCGAGGTCGCGCAGGATGCGCAACGATTGCTCCAAGGGAGCTTCCGCTTCCGCATTGCGTCCGCTCAGGTTGTAGGCCAGGCCGATCCAGCGCAGGGCGATACCCTCGCCCTTGGCATATCCGGACGAACGGGCCAATGCCAGGGCTTTTTCCGCATGGACCAGGATCGAATCGGGATGGCCACCCCGGAACGAGACCGCGCGTTGATTGAGGGAATCGACCCGGGCCGGGGGTGCGGCCGCGACCGTCGGGGTCGGGGCGGCAAGAATAAACAGAAGTAGCGGATAAAACCGGTGCATGACTTGATAAAGCGGGAACAAACCCGTTACTATTGCATTGAAATCGAGTGGTAAAAACATCCCAACCCCATCAAGCTATGAAGAACACGCACATTCTGCTATCGACCGTCATTGCCGCCAGCCTGCTCACGGCGGGTTGCGAGAACCTCAGCCGTACCGCAACCGGTGCCATGATCGGCACGGGCGCAGGGGCCGCCGTAGGCGCCGCCGCCGGTGCCTATTTCGGCGACACCACCAAGGGAGCCATCATCGGAGCCGCCGTAGGTGGCGTAACCGGTGCCATCATCGGTCGGCACATGGACAAACAGGCCGAAGAACTGGCCCGCATCGAAAACGCCAAAGTGGAACGCATCGGCGAAGGCATCGCCATCTCCTTCGATTCGGGGCTGTTGTTCGGGTACGATTCGGCCACCCTGCAAGACGCCGCCAAAGCCAACCTCACCCAATTGGCCAACACCCTGAAATCGTACCCCGAGAGCGACATCCTCATCGTGGGCCATACCGACGACCGGGGTAGCGACACCTACAACCAGAGCCTGTCGGTGCGTCGGGCCGAGTCGGCCAAGAACTTCCTGGTATCGCAAGGCATCGCCGCAGACCGCATCCGGTTCGAAGGCCGTGGCGAAAGCGAGCCGGTAATGGCCAACGACACCGACGAAGGCCGTGCCGCCAACCGCCGCATCGAGCTGGCCCTGTTCGCCAGCGAGGAATACATCCGCAGCCTGGAAGCGCAGAACTGACCAAAGGCCCCGCTTCGGCGGGGCCTTTTTTTTGCACCCCCACGCCCTGACATACTGTAGGTACGGCATACCGATTATCAGCAGTACCTTCACCCCCCTATGATGTATCTGCTGGGTCTGCTGTTGTCCGTCGTTCCGCCCGATAGCGCCGCGTTGGTGATTCAAACATCCCTTCCCTATACGTTGGTGGTCCGCGATTCCCTGTTTCATGAAGCCCGTCGGGTTGAAAGCGGAGACTCGTTGTGGATGTCTCCGGGCTCGCACAACCTCACTTTCCTCCATCCCGACCATTTCGACGTGTCGATGGATATCGTGCTCACGCAGGGGTTTGCCACGGAGGTGCGCATCAGACCGGTCCCCATGCCTTATCGGGAATATTGGCGGTATTCGAGCTATTTCCGGGTGGCCAACAAGGCTTCCGTGGTGGTGAATACCGACCACGATACCCAGGTGCGTGTGAATGGCCGGTATGCGGGTTTTGGACCTCAGGCGTTGGACCTGGATCCCGGCCTGATGCATACGGTCGTACTGATTCCTAAAATGGGGGATCCTGTGCGGCATCGGGTGGAACTCACCAAGTACCGCTTCGAGGTGGTGGAAGACTACCGGCGTCCCCGGCGGATAACCACGGCGCTGTTGGGACCCTTGATGGGTGTGGCCCAGATACACAAGGGCGAGGAACTGAAGGGGGCCGCACTCATGTCGGTGGCCGTCGTGGGCATTTTCATGTCGGGTCGGCACTTCGGTGATGCCCAGGAACACCGTCAATCCTGGATGCGGCATACGCACGAGGCCGACAAGCTGAATCCCGGTCCTGCCAAATCGGGCCTGCTGGCCGAGGCGGCCCATTCCTACGGCATGTATCGGAATTCCATGTACCTGAGGGGGCGATGGTTAGGTGTGTTGGCCGGTGCTTCGGCGATCGGGTTCCTGGATGCCCTGTTTCCGCCCGAAGGCGGGTTCCAGTCGCGCAAGAACCGCATCCGCCCCATTCTCACCGGTCAAGGCGAAGTGGGTTTGCGGGTGCGGGTCGATTAGGGTTACGTAGTACATTCCGCCCATGCATCCACTCCTGGGAATTCTTGTCGCATGGGCTATGGCGGACAGTTCCGCAGTGGTGGTACGTACTCCGCTCCCCTTCACCTATGCCGTGCGCGACACGGCCTTCGGCACCGCACACAGGCTCACGAACGGCGACACCTTGTGGGTGGCCCCGGGTCGCTCGGTATATACTTTTCTGCACCCCACCCATTTCGACCTTTCGGTTCAGGTGGATTTGGCCCGTGGAGAAGTGGTAGAGATTCCGGTTCGACCCGCACCCATTCCATCGGTCAACTTCTGGCGCCATTCGAGTTATTTCAGGGTTATCAATCGGGGAAACCTGGTCATCAATACCGATCATGACACCCGGATCCGGATCGAGGGGCGCGATTACGGCAGCGGGTCCCAGGTGCTCAATCTCCCGTCGGGGCTGATCTACCGCATCGTGCTGGTGCCGGCCATCGGCAAGCCCAAACGCCATCGGGTGGACCTGTTCACCCATCGGTTCGACATACTGGAAGAATATGAGCGCCCAACCCGTCTGGGCACCGCCGCCATGGGACCGTTGATCGGATTGGCCCAACTGCACAAGGGCCAGGAATTGAAAGGTGCCGTTCTGTTGAGTGTGGGAGCACTGACCATTTTCATGACGGGGCGGCATTTCGGGGACATGGTCGAGCATCGGAATTCATGGGAAAGGAACCGGGATCTGGCCGCGAACTTCCCGGTCGGGGCCACGCGCACCTCGTATCTGGAAAAAGCGGCGGCATCCTACTCCTCCTATCGGAACTCTATGCTGCTGCGCGACCGGTGGTTCGGCATCATGGCGGGTGTGTCGGCCATCTCGTTCATGGATGCGCTGTTCCCACCAGAAGGCGGATTCCGGTCACGTTCCAACCGGATTCGTCCCATCCTCACCGGACAGGGCGAGGTCGGCTTGCGCGTTCGCGTCGACTGAGCTACCGCAGTACCGTGGTACCGTAGTACCTTTCGGGATGCCAAATTTAGATGCTTCCACTTCGGCGCGGGTCCAAGCCTGGCTCGAAGGTCCCTACGACGCCGC
>JANJTJ010000123.1 GCA_024711145.1 Balneolales bacterium | reverse complement strand
GGTGGTGATCGAGCCCTACCAGGAATACGTGAATGGCAACCACCACATCAATTACGCCTACGATGCCGTCCGCAACCGGGTGTTCGTGCGAAACCGGAACGTGGTGCATCGGTTCGATTTGAGCTCACGGTCTTGGAGCATCGCCTACAGGTACGATATCCCCCAGGAAGTAGGCATGATGGAACCCGACCCGGTTACCGGCGAACTGATCCTTTGGGATTACGGCGTGGGCCGGGTGTATCGGATATCCGAAGCGGGAACAGCCACCCGCCTGGACCGCTCGTTCTCCCACATGAACCAGTTCGGCCATGGGGGATTCGTGGATTGGGCCACCGGTTCCATTTATGCCATTGGTGGTTATGGGCTGTTCAGCTACAAGAATTACATCACCAAATTCTCGATCGCCCGTCGGGAATGGGATCTGATGGACGGGTTGAAGGGGCCCCATAGGCCACCCCACATAACCGATTCGGAACCCTTGTATTTCCCGGAGCTGGACCGGATCATCCTGGCCGGAACCACGTTCATCGGAGAATTGGAAGTCTGGAACCGGCCGGCAGATGCCCATTATGAGATCTGGGCGATCGATTTGAAGACGTACCGCTGGAGTCCGGTCAGGCGGTTCAGTGCGAACCATCGGAATGTGTACACCCGACCGGACGGGGGCCTCATCGCCACGGAAGCGCGCACGTATCCGGTCGTGGGCACTCCGTTGGCATTTTTACAACTGGTCGGGGGCGATACACGCCATCAGACCCACCATCTCATGGCCTTGGATGGCCAAACCGGCCGCACCTTGCAGTTGGACTACACCTTCGATGGCGGCTACACCCCGCTGCCCTTCCTGGCGGTTTTTTGGGATGGCGATGACGAGCAGGTGGTGGCCGTTTCCATCATGACGGGGAACGAGAACAACCATACGCTCCGCGTTTCGGCGGCCCAGATAGATGCCGCAACCCTGCTGGCCCAAGTACGCCAGGCCGGCGTGGAAGCCGGCGCCATCTGGCACCCGCCTTCTCCCCGCCGCATCTGGGTATGGGCGCTGGGTACCGTATTGGTTTTGGGTAGTGGCGGCTTATGGGTGCTTCATAGGAGGAGGAGGTCTCTGCTTGAAGCGGCAGGCTCAGCCGAGGCGCCACCCCGACTCGGAATCCGCTTGGAACCCGATCTCGCCTTCGAAGGGGCCGAACCGGGTACCCTTCCCATGAATGGAGAACGGCACTTGCTGGTCTTATTGGCTTCGCGACTCGGTCATGAGAACCCCTATGTGTTGAACGACGATATCGACCAGGCCATCATCGGCTCGCACCCAAGCCCCGATTACGTGCGCAAGCTGCGGAACAAGCTCATAGGCAGGTTGGAGCAGCACTTGCAAGCCGCCCGGCCCTTGCCCGATGGTACGCCCTACATCCTGAGACGGACCCATGCGGCCGACAACCGGAAGACCGAATACCGCCTGAACGCGGACGTAGTGGATCTGCTGGCATGATGCTTCCGCTATTTTTTGCCGCATGGCTCGCTTTCGAGCCGCCTCCCATTCAGAAGGCTCCTTTCACCGAGAGCAACCCACTCCGCCTTACGCAGATCCTGCCCACCACTCCGGTGCCGGGCAGTTGGAACGAGCTCAGCCCCACTCACACGAACTATCCCATCCATTCGGTGTTCGATGCCGAAGGCGACCGGGTGATCAGTCGGCTTGAGAACGAATTCTACGCGTTCGATCTGGAGTCCGGCGCCTGGACCCACCTGTTCAGCCTGGATCTGGATGCGCGGCTCGGGATGATGGCGTACGACCCGGAAACCGGCAGCCTGCTGCTTTGGGACAGCGGCGTGGGTCGGGTTTACAGGGTCGGATTGGACGGAACCACCATCCGGGTGGACCACTCCTTCAACCAGATGAACCAGTTCGGTCATTCGGGAGCCTACGACCCGACCACGGGACGCATCTATGCGGTCGGCGGCTACGGGCTGTTCACCTACAAGAACATGACCACCGTGTTCGACCGGAACCGGAAGGAATGGGATGTGCTCAATCTGGATGATGGCAGTACCATCCCTCCCTATTTCGTGGACGGACATGGCTTGCTGTTTCCGGATCTGAACAAGCTCTATGTGGTGTCTCAAACCTACGAGCCCACGCAAACGGCTTGGGAGTTGCCTCAGGGCAGGGTGGCGGCACTTTGGGGTTTGGATATCGGAAGGAAAACATGGACCCGATACGGGGTGGTCCCGCTAACGAGTTCGGTTCTGTATGTGGTTGCCGGGGTTGGCACGTATTCCCATGTGGCATCGACCCACCCGACCGATCAGCAATTGGCCTTTTTCGGGTTGATGCAAGGGATGGTCAAACCGAATACCACGTTGTATGCCTTGGACGGCAAAACCGGCAACACCATACCCATTCCCTATACCACCGATATCCCCTTCACCCCGCTCCCGCTGTATGCCACGTTCTGGGATGGGGACGACAGCCGCCTGGTCGTAGTGTCGTATATGGGTGGGGCCAACCCGACCCTGACCATCTCGCAGGCACGGATCGATGCGGCCTCGCTGGTGGCCCAGTTGAACCGGCCCCGGTTGGTCGCCGATTCGTCCCGATGGATCTGGGCGGTCATCCCCATACTGGTGCTGTTCGGGGCCATGTACTACCTGCATCGGCGCCATCTGCTGTTCGCCAACGAGGTACAGCCCGTCGAATTGCCGGTGGGGAAGCTGCGCATCGAGGTGGGTCCGCCGATCCGCATCGAGGGCTGCCCCACCAACCTGCAACCCGTGAACGGCGAGGCCCAATTGCTGACCATGCTGATGGAATACCTGGATACCGAAGACGGGTTCGTACTGAACGATGACATCGACCGGCGGGTGGTTGGCGACCACCCCAGCCCCGACTACGTGCGCAAATTGCGGAACAAATGCCTGAGCAAGCTGGAGAACCGGTTGCAGGCACTCAAGCCCCTGTCCGGGTCGGCCAGCTACATCGAGCGGCGTACCCACGCGGGAGACAACCGGAAGATGGAATACCGGTTGAACCCCCTGGTGGTGGAACGCATCAGCTGAGCAGGAGCTTGGCGATGGTCTGCAGCTGCATGAAACTGGTCCCTTCGTAGATCTTGCCGATCTTCGCGTCGCGGTAGTACTTCTCGGCCGGATACTCGGTGGTATATCCGTATCCGCCAAAGATCTCCACACCCGCGCTGGTGACCTGTTCGGCCACGTCGGAGGCGTAGTATTTGGCCATGGCGGCTTCCTTCAGGAAGGGCTCGCCGGCTTCTTTCAGACGGGCGGCCTGGTACACGAGCAGGCGGGCCGTTTCGATGGAGGTGGCCAGTTTGGCCAGGTTGAACTGCATGCCTTGGAATTCTGAGATGGCCTTGCCGAACTGCCTGCGTTCCTTGGAATAGGCCAGCGCCGCATCGAAAGCCCCCTGGGCGATGCCGATCATCTGCGCACCGATGCCGATGCGGCCTTCGTTCAGGGTTTCGATGGCCACCTTGTACCCGATGCCTTCGGCACCCAGCACGTTCTCTACCGGTACCTCGCAGTTCTCGAACAGAAGCTCGGTGGTGGAGCTGGCGCGGATACCCAACTTGTGCTCTTTCTTGCCGACGGTGAAGCCGGGCATGCCCCGTTCCACCACGAACGCCGTGATGCCCTTATAACCGGCCTCCGGGTTCAGATTGGCGAACACCAGGAAGAGGTCGGCCTCGTTGCCGTTCGTGATCCACAGTTTCGAGCCGTCCAGGATGTACTTGTCTCCTTTTTTGACGGCTTTGGTGCGCAGGGCGAAGGCATCGGAACCCGAACCGGCTTCACTCAACGCATAGGCCCCGACGGCGGAATTGGCCAAGCGCGGCAGGAAGCGGGCGTGGATGTCCGGGTTGCCCCATCGGATCACGGCGTTGTTCACCAAGGTGTTCTGCACATCCATGAACACGCCGGTGGAGGCGTCCACTTTGGAGATCTCTTCGATGGCCAGAATGGACATGAAGAAGCTGCCGCCGGCCCCGTCGTATTTCTCGGGGACTTCGATCCCCATCAGACCCTGTTCGAAAAAGGCCTGTACCAGATCGGGATCCAGCTTCTGGGCTTCGTCCATGGCGTGGACCCGGGGGGCGATCATCTGCCGGGCGAAATCGCGGGCGGCATCGCGGAGGAAGCGTTCGTCCTCCGAAAAATGGGTGAGATGTTTCATGCCGGAAGATACCGGAAAAGCGCTTCCCAAGGGAGCGCTCTCCGGTTTTCCGACTCATATCGACGTTGGTGCGGCTCAGGCTTTGAGCAACTGCACTTCGCCTTCCAGCTTGATCTCGTCGGAGACGAGCAGGTCGCCCGCTTCGTTCACGACGTGGAATTTCAGGCCGAAATCTTTGCGGTTCAGCTTGCCGCTGAAGGTGAAACCGGCTTTGGTCTGACCCCAGGGGTCGCGCACGGTGCCGGCATGCTCCACCGTGAGGACGACCGGCTTGGTCACGTCGCGGATGGTCATGTGGCCGGTAACGGAGTAGGTGTCGTCGCCGGTTTTGGTCATGCTGTCGGCTTGGAAGACCAGCTTGGGGAAGGCCTCTGCGTTGAAGAAGTCGTCGCTGCGGAGGTGGTCGTCGCGCTGGGTGTTGCCGGTGTTGATGGTGGCTACTTGCGCTTCGAAGCTGATTTTGGCGGCGGAGAAGTCGTCTCCGGCTTCAACGGTGGCTTCGTATTCGCCGAACTGACCCGTGACCGTGGTGATCATGAGGTGTTTGGCTTTGAAACGGATTTCGGAGTGGGCTTTGTCGAGGGTCCAGGTGGCCATGATGGTTGGTTGTTGGTGGTTTGTTGATGGTCGTGTTTTGTTGTTGCAACAAATATACGGAGCTCAAAGGTTGTTGCAACAACTATTTAGTAAAAAATTATTCGGGGGTCGGGAGCAGGGCTCGGATGCGGGCGGCCAGGTCGGCTGCGGAGCTGGGCAGTGCGGGGTGTTCGTGCCAGAAGCGGGCCACCACGAGCTCTTCGAGGCGGCGGCGCAACCAGGCGCGGTGTTGGTCGGCACGGCGGGCGCCGAGGCGGCCGTCGTGCCGGCGGGGGGGCCAGAGGAGGTCCACGTGGGGCCACACCCCCGCCAGGCCGGCCCCCGGAAGCGCGCGGGCC
>JANJTJ010000027.1 GCA_024711145.1 Balneolales bacterium | reverse complement strand
CATTCACAATAGGATGAAATCGGAGAAACTTCCATTTCGACTCCAAAAACCCAGCCAGGATCATTGGTCATCAATTGCCGTTGGCCGTTCCGGTTTTCATCTTGCCATGCTTTTGACACCCAAGAACCAAAGCATCGTTGTGGAAATGAATATTCAGCCAAAAGATTGGAAAGACTCGGCTTTCGAGCAATTAAGGTCTCAAGCCGCCGAGATCGAAAAGGAGGTCGGCACTAAACTGGATTGGCGGCCGATGATTGATAAGGGAAGTTCCAAAGTAGTACTTGAGGCAAAGATAGACCCCAAAGATGATACCAATCGAAAAGCAGTCTGTGATTGGTTCGCCGAATGGACTCCCAAAATGTATGCGGCTTTTTCAAAACGAGTGAAGGCGTTGTCTGAGCCGGAGTAGGGCCGATTTGGACGGTCAGTCTGTTTATCTAATAGATCATCAGTATCAGGAATAATCAAATCAACTATGTTCCAGATGTTTCCGAAATCGGGCGGCGTGGATGCGAGAGGGGTAAGAGACAAGGGGTAAGGACAAGGGGGTAAGAAATGTCTCAGGTCTCAAGTCCCAGGTCTCGCGAAGCGGCCCCCGAACCACCTCAGCCCCCAATAATAGAGGCGGGCGACGGGACGCCATACGCCTCGGTCCCGGCACATTTCCGCGAACAGGCGGTCGCTCCAGTCGCGGTGTAGCGCGGCATCCAGGTAGCCTTCGCGCATGAGCTGGTAGAGGGCGTCGTGCACGAGGCTGGCTTCGAGGTTGCGGTGGGTGTCGGGCACGGGGCCGCTGGGGCCGTCCCAGGCGTAGTGCGGGGCGATCACGAGCACACCGTCGGTGCCCAGGCGTACGTAGGTGTTTCCGCCCGGCTCCGATTCGAACCGGCGTTCCAGTTCCCGCCGGTATTCGGCCAGCAACTGGTATTTGTAGGGGTGCAGTCTCCTGAATCTCATGGTTGGTGGTAGGTGGGTTGTGGTTCGTCGTGGGTATCTTGCCGGGGAAATCGACAATACGACAACCAACAAACAACCAACAACTAACGGTTTTTCAAGATGCACATCGACGGAACCATCATCCGTTTGCTGGATGAAGTGACTGGCCAAGGCCAGAAAGGCCCCTGGCGGAAACGGGAATTCGTACTTCAGACGCAGGACCAATATCCCAAGCAGGTCTGTGTGACGGCCTGGGGCGATCTGATCGACCAGATTCCCGCCGAGGGCGACATGATCCGCGCCCATATCGATGTGGCCAGCCGCGAGTACAACAACCGGTGGTACACCGATGTGAAGGTGTGGAAGTTCGAACCGGCCGATGCCGCTTCCGACTCGGCCGCACCCCGCTACGCGCCTCCGGCCGCTTCGGCTCCCGCCGCCGCTCCCGCCAAGAAGAAGCTCGACCTCGACGCCCCCGTCGACGACGACTTGCCGTTCTAAAACTTACGGAACCAGCTGATGGTGGGAACCGGATCGCTGGTTCCCCGGGCCAGGATGCCGCCGAATCCGATCTGGAAGGCGGCGTCCACGCGGTTCTGGATGCGGATGCCCGGTACGATGAGGGCGTTGAGCCGCCCTTCGTAGGGCACGAGCACCGAATCGAAGACCAGGGATCCGCTTCGGCTGATCTTCTTCATGCCTCCTACCGAAAACAGGGCCTGCGACCGCGATCGGCCATCGATGGACGATACCCCGTACCCGGCAGCCAGGTTCAGGTTGCCCGATGTCCCCCCCAGGGTAACGGCGCCATAGGGCAGGGCGAAATAGAACTCGCCTTGCCATAAGGTGCTGCCGGCCAACGCACCCACCGCGAACCGCGCCCCCGACCCCGCCCCCGAGCTGCCGCTGTATTTCAGGCTGACCGCCATCGGACTCAGCCACCAGGTGGTGATCACCCCGACCGACAGGTTGTCGCCCGCCGCGAATTGCATGTCGGGCCCGATCAGGGTCCATTGCACGTAGCTGTCGCCGCGTTCCATGGGCAAGGCGTTGGTCGTCAGGAAATACCGGGTGGCGAACAGGTCGCCCCGCACGCTGTCGGTCTCCGCCCGATAGGGCACGATGGACCGGATCTCGTGTTTGGGTATCACGATCTCGCCCAGTGTTTTCGTCCGGATCACCACCTCGCGCGCATCGCTCGACGATATGGTACCCACATAACGGGTTCCGTCGTTCTTGGTGAGCACGTAGGTCGTGCCCGGGTCGAAATCCTGGGCTTGCACCGCCCCGGCGAGCAGGATGAGCGTGAGTAGAAGAAGGATGCGCATTTGGGACTATGGGACTATGGGACTATGGGTCTTTGGGACTATGGGTCTATGGGTCTTTGGGATATTAGGGACAATAACCCGCATGCCGTCAGCCGTCAGCCGCCGTCCGTATCTTCCCCCATGCCCATAGATGATTTCGGATTGCAAGATTATGTGTTCGGCCTGACCGATTCCTCCAAGCGGAACAAGGCCCGCGCCAAGGCCATCATGGACAAGGCCATGGAGCCCGGAATCACCGACGAGGCCTATATCAAACTGATTCTAGATGCCTTGGAAGCCGATCCCCGCTGTGTGGAGGCCATCTGGGAACTGCTGGGCATGCTCGAATGGCCCGAACCGCAGTATCTGCTGGGGGTGCGCTCGGTGCTCGAAATGGCCGCCCAGGAGATCGGTCCGGTCCGTTTCGCCCGACTCACCGGCCAGTTCGGCATGTTCCCCGACGGCGATTTCTACCTGGAGGTCCGCCATGAGCTGGCATGGACCCTGCTCGAGAACAACCGCGGCATCGAAGCGGTGCAGGAATGGCTGGGTATGATCGACCTCGACCCCGTGGATCCCTATAACGCCCGCTACGGCTTGGTGCCCATGCATTTGGCCAACAACCGCCTGGATCCGGCCCGCACCATCATGACCCTCTACGCCCACGAACGGGAAACCTCTTCCGTGTTCGCCTGGTGCCATGTGCTCGAACGCTTCCTGGACAACGACCTGCCCGCCGCCGCCGCCGGCCTGCTACGCGCCCGCAAGCTGAACAAACATTTCGAGCCGCTCATCCTGGCCAACAAACGCATCGAAACGGTGCCCGACACCTACCAACCCCACACTTACGACGAGGCCCTGGCCCTCTACCTGCCCCTGCAGATCGCCTGGCAAGCCCATCCAAAAGCCCTCAAATGGCTGAAATCCTTTCCGGGTGCGCGGGCGAACTAACGGCTAACGGCTGACGGCTAACGGCTAACGGCTTTTCCACGTGCGTCAGCCCCTATCCAACCCTTTGCCTCCGGCGCCCCCTAAGTGAAATTCTTGAACCTTCGCCTCCCCAGTGCAACAAAAAAAAGCCCCCGCACCATCGGCACGGGGGCTGAGCGACCCTCGGGTCGGCTAAGCTCAGTAGTCTTCGCGGGAGCGGCGGCGCTCGGTGCGCACGCTCATCTTCATTTTCTCGCGCTTGATTTCGGAAGGCTTCAGAAACTGTTGGCGCTCTTTGTAATCGATCAGGATGCGCGAACGGGTCATGAGTTTTTTGAACCGATTGATGGCGCGGTCGATGCTCTCGTTGTCTTTAACTTTGATGCCGATCATAAATGGGTTGGGTAGGACTTTTTTAACTGATGCTTAGCCTCGTAAATATAACGTTTTTTGTCGGCAAACGCGCCCTCTTTTCCAACCTGAGTCTGCAAGCGGTCAAGGGTGACCGCATCGGTCTGGTGGGTCCCAACGGGGCCGGAAAAACCTCGTTGCTGCGGGTAATTTCAGGTACTTATCAGGCCGAATCCGGCTCTGTGGAGCTCCAATCGGGGGCCACGGTCGGTTTCCTGGAACAGGACGTGCTCGAAACGGCCGTGGATCTGACAGTGCGCGAGCTGGCCAAACAGGCCTTCACCGAGGTGCTCGAATTGGAGGCCCGGCTCGACCGCATCGGCCATGAGCTGACGGTCCGTACCGACTACGAATCGGAGGCCTACCACAAGCTGCTCGAAGACCTCGAGCGCACCCAGCAACGCTTTTTCCTGCTGGATGGGGACCGCATCGAAGCCAAGACCTCCGAGATCCTGGCCGGACTCGGTTTCAACGAAGCCGCCCAACTCCAGCCCGTCTCCACCTTCTCGGGCGGTTGGCGCATGCGCATTTTGCTGGCCCAGTTGCTGCTGCGCAAGCCCGATGTGCTGCTGTTGGACGAACCGACCAACCACTTGGACATCGACACCATCGAGTGGCTCCAGAACTACCTGAACGCCTACGACGGCGTGGTGATCCTGGTCTCGCACGACCGCTGGTTCCTGGACAAGATGGTGAACCGCATCGCCGAGTTGCGCGGGGGGCGCATCTACACCTACACGGGCAATTTCGAGCAGTTCCTGGAGCAGCGCGAGGAGATGATCGAGATCCAGCAACGCTCGTTCGACAACCAGCAGAAAGCCATCGCCGACACCGAGCGGTTCATCGAGCGGTTCCGGGCCAAGGCCACCAAAGCCCGCCAGGTACAAAGCCGGGTGAAAGCCCTCGACCGCCTGGAGCGGCTCGAAGCGCCCGAAGGCGACGCCGCCAGCGTGAACTTCCGCTTTCCGGACCCGCCCCGTTCGGGGCAGGTGGTGCTGGGCATCACCAACCTGCGCAAGACCTACCCGGGTAAACCGTCGGTCTTCACCTCCGGGCAGGACCTGCAGATCGAGCGGGGCGACAAGATCGCCCTGGTGGGTCCCAACGGTTCGGGCAAATCCACCCTGGCCCGCATCCTGGACGGCATCGAACCCTTCGACGGGTCCCGCACGGTGGGCCACAACGTGCTCACCGGCTTCTTCGCCCAGCATCTGGCCGAAGTGCTCGACAGCAAGGCCACCATCCTGGAAGTGATGGAGGCCACCGCCAAAACCAGCGAAGCGCGCCAGATGATCCGTACCCTGCTGGGCAACTTCCTGTTTTCGGGGGAAGACGTCTTCAAGCCGATACAGGTGTTGAGCGGAGGCGAGCGCAGCCGGGTGGCCCTGGCCCGCACCCTGCTGGAACCGGCCAATTTCCTGGTGCTCGACGAACCCACCAACCACTTGGACCTGGCCTCCAAGGAAGTGCTGGTGAACGCCCTGAGCACCTGGAAGGGCACCTTGCTGGTGGTCTCGCACGACCGGCATTTCATCAGCGGGTTCGCTACCAAGATCTGGCGCACCGGCGAGGGCCGGGTGGAGGAGTACCTGGGCGGGTATGAGTACTATGAGTACAAATCGGCTGAAAGCCGACAGCCGACAGCCGACAAGGGTCCCAAAGCTGAACAAAAGCCGAAACCGGATTCCCGAAAACAGAAAACCGAGGTCCGGAAACAGCCCGCGAACGACGAATCACGCAAGCTGGAGGCGCGGTTGGCGGAGTTGGAGGCCCGGAAACCGGTGTTGGAAGCCGAGTTGGCCGATCCCAAGGTGATGAATCACCCCGACTACAACGCCAAGGTGAAGGCCTACCAGGAACTGCAGGCCGAGATCGACCGGGTGGGTGAGCGCTGGTTGCAGCTTACGGCCTGAGGTGGGGCGGGACGGCGAGTCCCAGCACGCCGATGCCGAACAGGGCGTAGTCGTATTTGGCGGGATCGCGGGGATCCAGCTCGCGCAGGCGGGCTGTGAGCTCCTCCACGGCCTTCCAGTCGTCCTGGGGGCGGTGCAGAAGACCTAAATACCGTGCCCAGCGCCCCACGTGCACATCCAGCGGAATGTGCAGTTCCGCCACCGGCATGAAATCCATGAGGCGCGCGTCCACGGGGCCGCCGCGCAGGGTCCAGCGCAGGAAGAGGTAGAGCCGCTTGCAGGAGCTGCCTTTGGCGTTGTCGGCCAGGTGTTTGCGTACCCGTGCGGGCGCTTCGGGCATGCGGCCGAAGAACTGCCGGTGGAAGGTGTGCATGAGCAGGGCGCCGGTGGTGCGGCTGTCGTGGTAGGCCTGGCGCCACATGCCCTCGAACGAGCCGCGATCGACCATGCCGCGGTGCAGGCCCAGGCAGAGCCAGTGGGCGTCGTCGGCGGTGAAAGTGCGGTGTTTCCAACCGTCGAAGGCGGTGGTGCCGGCTTCGGGATAGCGGCGGATGAAGGCGGCCGGACTCGGCCCCATGCGTTCGAGCAGTTCGCCCGTCTTGCGGATGACGATGTCGCGCCGGCCCCAGGC
>JANJTJ010000007.1 GCA_024711145.1 Balneolales bacterium | reverse complement strand
CCATATTCCAAAGCGGCGTTTTTGGTCATGCCCGAAACGGCATGTTTGCTGGCCACATAGGCCACCTGGTTGAGCACGCCACGGATGCCGCCCACGCTGGCTACGTTCACGATGCGGCCGTAGCCCTGGTCTTTCATGACGGGGAGGACATGGCGCATGCCGAAATACACGCCCATCAGGTTGATGTCGATCACTTTGCGGAAGATGTCCACATCGTAGTCGGTCATGGGAGCCTGGCGCCCTTCGATGCCGGCGTTGTTGTACAAGCCGTCGATACGGCCGAAGGCCTCGAGCGTGCGGTCCACGTAGTTCTTCACGGCGGCCTCTTGGGATACGTCGGCCACCACGGTGATCACCCGCAGGTCCGGGTTTGCGGCCAGCAGTTCTGTCTTGGCGGCTTCCAGGCCGGCCTCGTTGTAATCGACCAGGGTGAGGGCGGCCCCACGTGCGGCCAAGGTTTTGGCGGCGGCCAGGCCCAGGCCCATGGCGGCACCCGTTACGATGACCACCCGTTTGTCGAAGTTCTGATGCGTTTTCATGTCGCGTTCTCCTATCAGGATATTTGTTCAAACAACTTTTTGGGCGCGCGGCGGTCCCGTCGCGCGGGATTTCAGGCCAGCGCCTTGCGCACGGCCGGAGCCACCACGGTACCGAACAGCTCTATGGAGCGCAGCATGTCGCGGTGCGGCACACCGCCAACCCCCATCTGCATGAGGAAGCGGGCATGCCCGAAGATCTCGTGCTGATAGAGGATCTTGTCGATGATTTCCTGCGGACTGCCGATGAAATTGGCGCCGTGGAGGCTTCGGGAAGCGTCGAACTGGGTGCGGGTCATGGGTGCCCAACCCCGCTCGCGGCCGATGGTGTCCATGATGCGTTTGGTAGGCCCGAAGGCGGTGTCGGCCGCCGCCTGGGACGTGTCGGCAATGAGGCCGTGGGAGTTGATGCTCATGCCGGGGTAGGCCAGGCCGGCTTCGGTGGCACCCCGTTTGTGCAGCTCGGCCATGGGCTTGAAGCGGGCCGGTTCGCCGCCGATGATGGCCAGGGCCATGGGCAGGCCCAGTTTGCCGGCGCGGTAGGCCGACTCGGGTGTGCCACCCACGGCCACCCATACCGGCAGCGGATCTTGCAGCGGCTGCGGATACACCTCGAGGCCGTCGATCGGGGCACGAGCGGGTCCGGCCCAGGTAACGGGGTTGCCTTGGCGCAGCTTCAGAAGGAGGTCCAGCTTGCCGCTGAACAGGATGTTGTAGTCGTTCAGGTCGTAGCCGAACAGCGGGAAGGATTCGATGAACGAGCCCCGCCCCACCATGATCTCGGCGCGACCGCCGGAAATGAGGTCCACCGTGGCGAATTGTTCATACACGCGCACGGGGTCGTCGGAGCTGAGCACCGTAACCGAGCTCGTGAGGCGGATATTCTTGGTTTGAGCGGCCGCTGCGGCCAGGATCACTGGCGGGGCCGAAGCCAGATATTCCTTGCGGTGGTGTTCGCCAATGCCGAACACATCCAGCCCGGTTTCATCGGCCAGGCGGATCTCCTCCAGCAGGTCGGCCATGCGTTGGGCCGGTGCGATGGCGGGATCGAGATCGACAAAGGTGTGCAGTCCGAGTTCCATATTGTTGTTGCCTCATTATTTGTTCAAACAACAATATACGACGAATCACCACTCTGTCAAACCCTGCTGATTCCATAAGCGGGTGCGCACCAGGCGCAGCCCGTCCAAGATGTCGGATGAGTGAAGGAGATTCCCTTGGATGGGTAACGAGGCTTCTGCTTCCAACCGGAACCGGTCGGTCAGTCTCCTGTCGGACACATAGGCCTGCTCCCACCAGGACAGGATGCGGTCTTCGCTGTGGATGAGGCGGTCCATGGTCGGTATCCGATCGCGTTTTTCACGCTGGTTCACCGTGCGATGGGCCGGCATCAGGTTCCACAAATCGCCGCAGGCCCAAACCGACCAGGGAATGCAATGGTCTATGTCCAGCAATCCGTCATCCAATCGCGAGCCGGGTCGGGCGGACCCCGCCTCACCGTCAGATACAACAATCCGCCCGGTTTGAGCAATTGGGCGCATTTCCGGATGGTCCGTTGCCGGTCCGTTTCGGTCAAGTGCATGATCACCGCACTCATCATGATGATGTCGAAACGCAGGCCCGACCGCATCACGCGCTCCAATGCGGGCAACCGATCATCCATCCATTGGATCTTATCGGTGGCATAGGTGCGCCGCCCATGATCGCGGAAAGCCTCCACCGGTTCGACCGCGACTACCTGATGGCCCTTACCGGCCATCCAGGCGGCATCGCGGCCGCTTCCCGCCCCGATATCCAACACCAATGAGGGCGAGTACGGTACCTGGCTGAGCAATGGCGCGTGTACCTGTTCGAAGGGTAGCGAATCGTACTGGGCTGCCAGGCGGTCGGCATGGGCGATATAGAATCGCTGGCTCATGGTCATGCCAGGGGGATGGAGGAATCCATGGCGGCGGCGGCCATGGCCGCATCCAAGGTGAGCACCCGCACACCATGCCTCCTGGCACAATCCAAAACGAACCAGTCCGCAAGGCCTATCAACCTTTTGCCCTCCGTAACCCTACGTGCTTGGCCGCTTCGGATCCAGTTCCAATCCGCCGTGTGGTCCAACACGACAATGGTCTCCAAATGACGTATCAATGCTTCGGAATTCGGTCGGACAGCCAATGCCGGTAGCAGTTCGAACAAGATGGTTTCACAGGTAACCACCTCGCCTGTGCGCAGGGCATTGCGAAGCCGTTCGGAGCCTGGTTCTTTTTTGAAAAACGCAATCCAAGCCGAAGTATCCACAAGAATCATCAGCCCCTCTGCCGAAGTTCGTCCAAGTTCAGATCCAGATCGACCTTACCCTCGAACTCCAGCAACTTGAGCATGCTTTCGCGACGAATCAGCTCTTTGAGAGCTAGAGTGATGACCTCTGTCTTGGTTTTGGCATCGGTCAGCCGTTGGGCTTCTTTGATAAGGTCTTCGGGCAGGTCCAATGTAGTGCGCATATATGCATGATACACAAATTGACATGCATATGAAATCGCACTACTTACGCATACTCCACCACCACCGCCACGTGGTCGCTCAGGTCCCACTCGCGGTGGATGGCGGCGGACGTGGCGCGGGCGGCCGTGCCGGGGGTGCCGATCTGGTAGTCGATGCGCCAGCCTTTGTTGTTGGCTTTGGCGTTGGCCCGGTAGGTCCACCAGCTGTAGTGGTCGCGGGCGTCGGGGTGCAGGCGCCGGTACACGTCTTCGTAGCCGGCGGCGAGCAATCGGTCGAACCAGGCCCGCTCTTCGGGCAGGAAGCCGCTGGTTTTTTTGTTGCCCACGGGGTCGTGGATGTCCTGCGCGGTATGGGCGATGTTGTAGTCGCCGCAGAACACGGTGGGTTTGCCATCGGCGGTGAGGGCGTCCATCCAGGCACGGATCTCGTCCAGGAACCGGTATTTGACGCCCTGGCGCTCGTCGCCGGTGGTGCCGCTGGGGTAGTAGAGGTTCACCACGCGCCAACCTTGGTGCTCCACGGTGAGCACGCGGCCCTCGGTGTCGATCCAGTCGATGCCGGTGCCCACTTTGGCGCTTTCGGGCATGCCTTTGCAGGCGATGGCCACGCCGGAGTAGCCTTTTTTCTGGGCGGGATGGATGAACCACTCATATCCCAGGCCGAAGAGCTCTTCGGGAAACTGGTCGGCTTCGGCTTTGATTTCCTGAAGGCAGATGAGGTCGGCATCGGCCGTTTTCACCCAATCCACGAAGCCTTTGGTTACGGCGGCCCGGATACCGTTGACGTTGTAGGTGGCTATGCGCATCAGGGAAGATAGCTTCCCAAGCGCTCCCCTACCCGTTCCAGGGCGTAATCGGTGGCTCCTTTCAGGGCGTCGGCATACCAGGTGCCGGCGTCGGTGCTCAGGAAGGCGCTGTACCGGCGCAAGGGGCCGTCGCCCACGTCGCGCAGCACATAGGCCAGATGTGCCAGGTTCAGCTCGCGGTAGGCCCCCATGAGCTCGTTGTGCATGAGGGTGGCCACTTCCGGTATCTCCTCGTTGCTCACCCGCTCGTGGGGCGGCAGTTCGGTACCCATGGCCGCCACGTAACTCAGGTACACGTTCACGATCACGGTGGCTTCGGTCTCGCTGCGGCGCATGCGGTCGTCGAGCAGGCCGATCATGCGCAGCCGGTCCGGACCCGGCACCCGGGTGCTGTCTTCGAAATGCTGCTCGATCTCGCGCACCAGGGTATCGTCCAGCGGCCGCTGGATGCGGCGGCGGATGCTCCGGTTGGCGGGCGTGTCGATCCAGGCCAGGGCCGCCCGCAGATGGACTTCCACGCGTACCGAATCCAGGTAATGCAGGGCGTCTTTACGCAGCGAATCGGGGTTGAAGGCCCGCCGCAGGGCGTTCATGCGCTGTCGCATGCCGGGCGTGGGGGCTTTTTCGGCCGTCTGCTGCTCGTACTGGGTTTCGATGAGGCGCGGCATCTCCCGCATGCGCCGCTCCAGGTGCGACGACTCGTAGATCCGCACGATGAGGCTATCCTGCGCCTGGGAAAGCGCCGGCAGCAGCAACAGCAAAGCGAAGGTGCGGATCATGGTGGTGTTCAACCAACGAACCGGAGCCGCACAAATTTCCGCTTGCCGGCCTTGATCACCAAGGCATCGCCAACGGCCACTTCGGGCACGAAGGCCGGATCCGTGATCTTGAGGTCGTTCACGGTAACTCCACCCTGCTGCACCAGGCGCCGGGCTTCCGACAGGGAAGGCGCCAACCCGTTGGCCGCCATGAGGGCGACCAGGCGCCCGTCTTCCGGAAGCGGAACTTCGGTGGTCTCCAGATCGGTGGGAACCTCTTTCTGGATGACCGTGCGCTCGAAATGGGCGCGGGCGGCATCGGCGGCTTCCGTTCCATGGTACATGCGCACCAGGGTCCAGGCCAGGTCGTGCTTGGCGTTGCGGGGGTCGGCCGCACAACGGGCCCGCACCGCCGCGAGGTCCGCGGTGGGCACGTCGGTCAACAGCTCGAACCAGCCGGCCGTCTGCGCGTCGGTAATGCGCAAGGTCTTGCCGTACATGTCGTTGGGGGCTTCGTCGATGCCGATGTAGTTGTCGTAACTCTTCGACATCTTCTGCACGCCGTCGGTACCCTCCAGCAAGGGCATCAGCAAGGCCACCTGGGGCTCCTGCCCGTCTTCTTTCTGAAGGGCCCTTCCCATCAGCAGGTTGAATTTCTGGTCGGTTCCCCCGAGCTCCACGTCGCTGCGCAGGTGCACGCTGTCCTGGCCCTGGGCCAGGGGATAGAGGAATTCGTGCAGGCTGATGGGTTCGTTGGCCTGGAACCGCTTGGTGAAGTCGTCGCGCTCGATCATGCGGGCCACGGTGGTTTTGGACGCCAGCCGGATCACATCAATGAAGGTCATGGTGCCCAACCAGGCCGAATTGTGCACGATCTCGGTCTTGGCCGGATCCAGAATGCGGGCGGCCTGCTCGAAATAGGTCTCCCCGTTGCGGCGCACGTCTTCGATGGTGAGGGCCGGGCGCGTCTTGTTCTGGCCGGTGGGATCTCCGATCATGCCGGTGAAATCCCCGATGATGAGGATGGCATGGTGGCCCAAATCCTGGAACTGGCGCAGTTTGCGCAGGATCACACTATGGCCCAGGTGCAGGTCGGGCCGGGTGGGGTCGCACCCCAGCTTGATGCGCAGGGGTTTGCCGGTGGCGCGGGAGCGCTCCAATTTGGCCACGAGCTCGGCTTCGGGTACGATTTCCACCACCCCGCGGCGGATGACCGCCATCTGTTCTTCGACCGGCAAAAATCCCATGTCCCTAATCGTTGGCTAGCGTTTCGAGCTGTTTCAAGGCCTCTTTCAAATCCTCCTGAAAATACGCAGACCCCGGCACCACCACGGCGAACAGGTTGTAGGCAGCGGGCGCGAATGGGGCCACAATGGGGTGCAATAGGGAGGCTTCGCGGGTGGCGGGCGGGGGTTGCCCGAAAAAACCGCCCAGCTGCAGGAGCAGGCTGCCCAGCACCGCCCCTTTCACCAAGCCGAACAGGCCGCCCAGGATGCGGTTCGGAATGCTGAGGAGGGTGATCTTGAGGATGATTTCGATGCCTTTGACCACGCCCGATACCACCGCCATCACCACGCCGAAAACGAGCAGGAATGCCAGAAAGGGTACGATATCGCCGCCGATACCCAGGGTGTCCGTGATGAAGGTGCCAGCGGGTTCCAGATAATGGAACCCGAGGAAGATGGCCAGGGCGAACCCGAGCAACCCGCTCACCTCGCGCACGAGGCCGTGGCGGAACCCCTGCCAGGCGCCTACGGCCAGAGACCCGGCCAGCACGAAATCCAGCCAGTTCATGCGCCCAGAAGCGCCTTCACCACGGAGTTGACCAAGGCCCCATCGGCCTTGCCCCGCACCTGCGGCATGAGGGCGCCCATCACCTTGCCCATATCGGCGGGGGTGGCGGCACCGGTTTTGGCGATGGCCGCCTGGGCCAACGCGCGGATTTCGGCCTCGTCCATCTGCTTGGGCAGATAGGCTTCGATGAGGGCCAGCTCGGCCCGTTCGGTGGAGGCCAGGTCCTCGCGGCCGGCCGCCTCGAACTGGGAGATGGAGTCTTTGCGCTGTTTGGCGGCTTTCTGGAGCACGGCCTGCACGTCGGTGTCGGTCAGTTCGACCTGGGTGCCGTCGGTGCGCAGGGAGATCTCTTTTTCGGTGATGGCCGATTTCAGCGAGCGGAGCACCGTGGTTCTGGCGGAATCGCGGGCCAGCATGGCCGTTTTCAGATCGGCCAGCAGGGTTGAGAGTAGGGACATTGGGACTATGGGACTGTGGGACTGTGGGACTGTGGGACCCAAAGACCCAAGGTCTCAAGGTCCCATAGTCAAAAAAAAGGGCCGCACCGCGGAACGGGCGACCCTTGCAGGAAGTGCGATACCTGGGTAGGAATCAGCCCTGGGCGTTTTTCAGGAAATCGGCCACTTTGTCGATTTCGATCATCGTTTCGCGGTAGTTCACGGTGCCTTTGGGGCCTTTCGTGGAAACGATGACCTTGGTCATTTTGCGGGCGGCGAGTTTCGAGGCGATGGCCTTCTCACCGTAGGTTTGCTTCTTAGCCATGGGTTACTTGATCTCCTTATGTACGGTGTGTTTGCGCAGAACCGAGTTGTATTTGCGCAGTTCCATACGGCCCGTGGTGTTGCGGCGGTTTTTGACCGTCACATAACGGGAAGAGCCGGGTTGTTCGGTGCATTCCAGGATCACCTGGATGCGGTTGCCTTTCGCTTTGGCCATGTCAGATCTCCTTTCTCAACGTGCCTTTGGAAGCGGCTTTGCGGATGACCGCGGAAATGCCGTTCCGGTTGATCGTACGAAGCGTTTTGGCCGTCACTTTGAGGGTGACCCACCGGTCTTCTTCCGGAATGTAGAAACGCTTCGTCTGCAAGTTCAGGTGGAACTTGTGGTGCGTCTTGTTGTTGGCGTGCGAAGAACGGAATCCGTTCAGCGCTTTACCCCCGGTGATGTCGTCTCTGCGTGCCATGGGTGTGGAAAATGTAGTCTTTTCGGGAAAGACGGGAAATATACACCGGTTTTCCACAGGAATCAACGTGTGGGTGCAAGGTCCGATGCGGGCCAACCGCATGCGGGTAATGGGCGGGAATTGCGTATTTTGGCCTACAACATGATATCTGCGCTGCATCCGCGTTCCGACCGCCTTCGTGGCATTCCGGGCTCCCCCACCCCGGTTTACGGCCGCCAGCCGCACGCTCCGCACCCATAGTCAACCCTACCCGCATCATGTCCCAAAACCAAGCGGCCGATTACAAGGCCAGCAATATCCAGGTGCTCGAAGGCCTGGAGGCCGTCCGCAAACGCCCGGCCATGTATATCGGCGACATCGGCCCCCGGGGTCTGCACCACCTCATCAACGAAGTGGTGGACAACTCCATCGACGAAGCCCTGGCCGGATACTGCGACCATGTGATCCTCACCCTGCAGAAAGACGGCTCCTGCCGCATCGAAGACAACGGCCGCGGCATCCCGGTCGACATCCATCCTACCGAGGGCATTCCGGCCGTCGAGGTGGTGCTCACCAAGCTGCATGCCGGGGGCAAGTTCGACAAAGGCAGTTACAAGGTCTCGGGAGGCTTGCACGGCGTGGGGGTTTCCTGCGTGAACGCCTTGTCCACCTGGTTCGATGTGGAAGTACACCGCGACGGCCAGATCCACAACATGCGTTTCGAAGAAGGCAACACCGTCAGGAAGCTGGCGGTGGTCGGTACCACGGATAAGCGGGGCACCATCGTCACCTTCTACCCGGACGCCACCATCTTCAAGCAGACCATCGAATTCAAGTTCGACATCATTGCCGACCGCATGCGCGAACTGGCCTTTCTGAATCCGGAAATCACGATCGAGCTGATCGACGACCGCGAGGAGGAGCCCTTGCGCCAGGTATTCCATTATGATGGCGGCGTGGTGGATTTCGTGCGGTATCTGGACGAGAACCGCGATCCCCTCATGCAGCAGCCCATCTTCATCCAGGGAGAGGTGGACGACACCCCCGTGGCGGTGGCCCTGCAATACAACAGCACGTACAACGAGAACGTGCATTCCTTCGTGAACAACATCAACACGCACGAAGGCGGCACCCACGTGTCCGGCTTCCGCCGTGCCCTCACGCGTTCGCTCAAGACCTACGCCGAGAAGAACAACCTCATCAAGGGCAAAGTGGCCATCACCGGCGACGATTTCCGCGAGGGGCTCACCGCCGTCATCTCCATCAAGGTGGCCGAACCCCAGTTCGAGGGGCAGACCAAGACCAAACTGGGCAACTCCGAGGTGCAGAGTGCGGTGGAGGTGGTGGTTTACGACAAGCTGAACGAGTTCCTGGAGCAGAACCCCAAGATCGCGCGTAACGTGCTCGACAAGGTGATCCTGGCCGCCGAAGCCCGCGAAGCGGCCCGCAAGGCCCGCCAGCTGGTGCAACGCAAAGGCGCCCTGGTAACCGGTGGTTTGCCCGGCAAACTGGCCGACTGCTCCATCAACGAGCCCGAACATTGCGAAATCTACCTGGTGGAAGGCGATTCGGCCGGCGGTTCGGCCAAATCGGGCCGCAACCGCAGCTTCCAGGCCATCCTTCCGCTTCGGGGCAAGATCCTGAACGTGGAGAAGGCCCGCATCAACAAGATCCTCGAGAACAACGAGATCCGTGCCATGGTCACGGCGTTGGGTACGGGCGTGGGGCACAGCGACGATTTCGACCTGACCCAGCTGCGCTACCACAAGATCATCATCATGACCGATGCCGACGTGGATGGTTCGCACATCCGCACGTTGCTGCTCACCTTCTTCTACCGGTACATGATGCCGCTGATCGAGAACGGGCACGTGTACATCGCCACCCCGCCCCTGTACAAGATCGCCCAGGGCACGACCAACATCGAATATGCCTGGGACGATGAACAGCGCGATGCGGCCCTCAAGCGCATGCGGAAAGCGGCCCCCACCCGGAAAACCGAAGTGAGCCGCTACAAGGGTCTGGGCGAGATGAACCCCGAGCAGCTGTGGGAAACCACCATGGATCCCGAGCGCCGCACCCTGCAGTTGGTCACCATCGACAGCGCCGCCGCGGCCGATCGGCTCTTCTCCATGCTGATGGGAGACGCCGTGGAGCCCCGCCGCGAATTCATCGAACGCAACGCCAAGTACGCTAAACTGGACATCTGATGGCTTTAGACAAGATTGTCAAGATCTCGATCGAGGACGAACTCCAAAAGTCCTACATCGACTACTCCATGTCCGTGATCGTGAGCCGGGCCTTGCCCGACGTGCGCGACGGGCTCAAACCGGTGCACCGCAGGGCCTTGTTCGGCATGAGCGAACTGGGCATGCTCCACAACCGCGCCTATAAGAAAAGCGCGCGGATCGTGGGTGAAGTGCTCGGTAAGTACCACCCGCACGGCGACAGCGCCGTGTATGACACCATCGTGCGCATGGTGCAGGATTTCTCCCTGCGCTATCCGTTGGTGGACGGGCAAGGCAACTTCGGCTCCGTGGATGGCGACTCCGCCGCCGCCATGCGATACACCGAAGTACGCATGCAGCGCATTGCCGAGGAGATGCTGGCCGACCTGAACAAGAACACGGTCGATTTCCAGCCCAACTTCGACGACACCCTCACCGAGCCCACCGTACTGCCGAGCATGGTGCCCAACCTGCTCATCAACGGATCCAGCGGGATCGCCGTGGGTATGGCCACCAACATGCCTCCGCACAACCTCAACGAGGTGGTGGACGGCATAACGGCCTACATCGAGAATCCGGAGATCACCACTCCGGAGCTCATGAAACATGTGACCGCGCCCGATTTCCCCACCGGCGGCATCATCTACGGCTATGAAGGTGTGAAAGACGCCTATGAGACCGGCCGTGGCAAAGTGACCATGCGTGCCCTGGCCACCGTGGAGGAACTGCGCGGAAACCGGGAACAGCTCGTCATCACCGAGATTCCCTACCAGGTGAACAAGGCGATGCTGATCCAGAAGATCGCCGAGCTCATCCACGAGGACAAGATCACCGACATCGCCGACGTGCGCGACGAGAGCGACCGCGAAGGCATGCGCATCGTGGTGATCCTGAAACGGGGTGCCGTTCCCAGCGTGGTGCTCAACCAGCTGTACAAGTACACCTCCATGCAGAGCACCTTCGGCATCATCAACCTGGCGCTGGTGAAAGGCCGGCCCAAGGTGATGGCCCTCAAGGAGCTCATCCGCCATTTCGTGGACCATCGGGTCGAGGTGATCATCCGCCGGACCCTGTACGACCTGGACCAGGCCGAAGCCCGCGCCCACGTACTCGAAGGCCTCAAGATCGCCATCGACCATCTGGACGAGGTCATCAAGACCATCCGTGCCAGCAAGAACGTACCCGAGGCCAACGACCAGTTGCGCCGCAAATTCGGCCTTACCGACATCCAGGCCAAGGCCATCCTCGACATGCGCCTCCAGAAGCTCACCGCTCTGGAACGCGACAAGATCGACCTGGAATACAAGGACATCCTGGACCAGATCGCCGAGTTCCGGCGCATCCTGGGCAGCCGCCAGGCCCAGTTGGACATCATCAAGGCCGAGCTGACCGCCATCAAAGACCGCTACGGCGACAAACGGCGCACCCAGATCGTCTATTCGGCCGAAGACTTCACCATCGAAGACATGATCGCCGACGAAGACGTGGTGGTCACCATTTCGAACAACGGGTTCATCAAACGTACGCCGGTGAGCGGTTACCGCCGCCAGAAACGCGGTGGCGTGGGCATGAAAGGGGCCGGCACCAAAGGCGAGGAAGAGTACATCGAACACCTCTTCGTAGCCACCAACCACAACTACATCCTCTTCTTCACGGAGAAAGGAAAATGTTACTGGCTGAAGGTGTATGAGATCCCCGAAGGCACCCGCCTGAGCCGCGGCCGCGCCATCGTGAACCTCATCCAGCTGGACAAGGACGACCGCATCAAGACGTTCGTTCCCATCAAAACCCTGGACGACGCCGATTACATCAACAAACAGTACATCATCATGGCCACCAAAAAAGGGGTGGTCAAGAAGACGGTACTCGAGGCCTACAGCCGTCCGCGGCGCGACGGCATCATCGCCATCAGCATCGACGAAGGCGACAGCCTGCTCGAGGCGGCGCTCACCGACGGTACCAGCACCATCATCCTGGCGGCCAAAAACGGACGTGCCATCCGCTTCAAGGAAGACGACGTGCGCGACATGGGCCGCAACACCCGCGGTGTCCGGGGCATGAGTCTGGATCACGAGCAGGACGAACTGGTGGATATGGTCGTGGTGCGCACCACCAACGAAGCCACCGTGCTGGCCATCTCCGAGAACGGTTACGGCAAGCGCAGCCTGGTCGAGGACTACCGCGAACAGAGCCGCGGTGGCAAAGGGGTCATCACCATGAAGATCACGCCCAAAACCGGCAATCTCATCGCCGCCAAGGAAGTGAGCGACAAGGACGACCTGATGATCATCACCCAGCGTGGCAAGATCATCCGCATGAAGAGCCAGGATATCCGCTCCATGGGCCGCAACACCCAGGGCGTGCGCATCATCCGTCTGAACAGCGACGACAGCATCGGCGGCGTGACCCGAGTGGTCCGCGACGACGATGAGGACGATGCGGAATTGGGAATTGACGGCGGGGAGTAATCCCCGCCGTCGATATTGAAGCGTCTGGCATTGTATCATCCTGCATGAGAACACGCTGCCACATCTTCCTGATGCTTCTGATCGCGGCTCCCGCCACCCTGATGGCGCAGGTCCGCATGGATACCACCTTTACGGGTACCACCCAGGTAAGCCTTTCCACGGGCGCCTCGTCGGTGCGGGTGGTCCAATCGCCCGACAGCCGGTTCCGGGTGGAGCTCAACGCCACTTACGACAGGCGCAACTACGAACCACGGATCCGGAAAACCGGCGAAACCGTCCGTATCGAAGAGGAATTCAACCAGCGCAACAACCGGGGCCGAGCGAACTGGACCCTGCATGTGCCCGTGGGCATGCATATCCGGTTCGAATCGGGGGCGGGTTCCCTGGTGGCCGAACGGGTGGCGGCCGACCTGGAAGCCCGCGTGGGCAGCGGGTCCTACACCCTGCGGAATGTGACCGGAGATGCGGACCTATCCACCGGGAGCGGTTCGCTGACCATCGCCGATTTCGAGGGTGAGGTGGAGTTCGAGGCGGGTAGCGGATCCGTGCGCGGGGAAAACCTCGTGGGCGAAGCCGATTTCAGCACCGGAAGCGGCTCCATCCGCATCAACGGCTTTACCGGCGGCTTGGAAGCGACCAGTGGCAGCGGGGCGATCCGGGTGGAAGGCCTCGACGTAACGGAAGGCACGGAACTGCGCACCGGCAGCGGCAACGTGCGCGTGGCACTGGCCGCCGCTCCACAGGACGACCTCCGCATGGAGAGCGGGTCCGGCGACGTGGTGCTCGATTACAACGGGTATGGCTTGGCCGGGCGGTTCACGCTTCAGGCGAACCGGGGGCGGGTCGTATTCCCGTATCCGTTTGATTCCATTGAAGAAACGCGTTCCGGTAGGACCATACGCGTTACCGGTAAAGCCACCCTTGGCACGGCGGATGTGGACATCCGCGTGCATTCGGGCAGCGGCCGTGCCGTAGTCGAACGCTGAGGGCCTCCATGTTCTCCTTCATCAAATACCTGGTCATCGGCCTGCTGGTGCTTATCGGGGTCGTGTGCGGAGCCGGCCTGCTGGCACCGAAGTCATTCCTGGTGACCCGGTCGGTCGAGGTCGGGCAATCCCCGGGGCGCATCTATGAGGTGGTACGCCATGTGCGGGCACAAGACGAGTTCGGGGTGTGGGCCCGCATGGATCCGGACATGGCCGTCACCGAAACGGGCACGGATGGTGAAATCGGGTATGTCCGGCACTGGCGTAGCGAAATCGTGGGCAATGGCAGCCAGGAGATCGTAGGTCTGATACCCGGAGAACGGGTCGACTTCCTGCTCACCTTCAACGAACCGTTTGCCTCTACGGCCGATTCCTGGTTCCAACTGGACCCTCTGCCCGATGGGGGCACCCGCATCAGTTGGGGATTGGAAGGACAGGTACCCTATCCGTTCAATGCCTTCCTGCTGGTTTTCGATCCGGCTGAACTGATGGGTGACGACCTCGGCAGGGGCCTGGACCTGCTCCGCGAAACCCTGAGTGTGGCCGATTAGTCGGCCATTTCCTTCAACAGCGCTTCCCGTATAAGCAGTAACTGATTGGGGCTCAATGGTTTGGCATTGGTTCCGAATTGCAGGGCCCACTCGGAGAGGTAGCGCAGGTTGCCGAATTGGAAATGCACATCGGACGATCCGTCCTCATGGGGAACACGGGATTCCACCCGGGCGGGAAGGCGGTTGAGGAAGTCGGGAAGCACCCGATCGTTCACCCGGAATACCACGGATTTCATATCCGCCTCGTCCCGGAATATGAGTTCATCCACCTGGCCTTTGTAGGGTTTGTAGACGGCATAGGTGGTTTCGACCCCGGCCATGCGATCCACCACGAAACTGCGGATACCGGATCGGAGGTGGTCGTAGCCGATAAGGGTCCAGTGGTCGTTCACATACTCCATCAGGTAGGGACTCACCTCCCGGTGGTCGGGGTCGTCGGCCCGGCGTTTGGGATAGGCGAATCGGATCACATCCTTAGCGACCATGGCGGCGGCTATGAGGTACCAATCGCCCCCCACCGGAGCCTGGATGCGGTTGATGGAATAGGGATTGACGACCGTGTGCTTCTCCAAGCCGTTCATCCAATCGCGGAGGTCGGGTGGAATCACGCTACGGATTTTGGATTCGACCTCGGCGGCGTCCTTGCCCATGCCCGGGTCGGCCTGCGACCGTACGAAAGCCAGCCCCATCATCACCGTAGCCAATTGTTTGGTGGTGAACATGAGCGGAGGCACTTGGAACCCCTTCGGAATGGAATAGCCTTTTTCGGGGTCGAAATCGACGGGAACCTCCATGTTCTGGATCATGCGGAGGTCCCGGAAAATGGTGCGACGGCTCACCCCGAACTGCTGCGCCAACCGGTCCACCATGAGATTCCGTTTGCCCGACTGAAGCATCAGGAGGAGTTTCATGCGGCGGTCGGCGCTGTTCATGGGTCTGGATTGCGGGTGATGGCCAGGATGTACTTTTCCGAAAAGAAGGGGTCGGAATCCCATTGGGAACATGCGGCGGCACGCACCAACCAGGGTTCGGGCACGGCGTCCGCTTCGGCAATATAATCGGCCCCCTTCAGGAAAACCGCCTCATTCCAGGGTTTTTCGGCCATGAGGCGGGCGAAATCGGGTAGCTTGAAGGCATGTTTGCTGATCAGCAGGTCCCCTTCCCGGATATCCAGATTCCGGATATCCGAGTGTAGGACTTCCACATTCCGAAGCCCGACCGACCGTGCCAGGGCCCGCATGACGTGGGTTTTTTTCTCGACGGCGTCCACCAGTACGAACCGTTTTTCCGGAAACCGCAAGGCCAACGGGATGCCGGGCAACCCTCCCCCGCTTCCCAGATCGTAAATGGTTGCCGCCCGGGCGAACGCGGGTGCCAGGGCCACCATGAGCGAATGCCGCTGGTGGAACGCCATTTCGTGGGTATTCATGCCCCGACTGACCACATTCACCCGTTCGTTCCAGACCAGGGTGGTTTCAGCCAGGTCGTCCAGGACGCAGGAGCCGGATCGGGTCCAGGCCTGGAGCCCGCCCCATGTTTCACGTGAAACGTCGTCGGCCACCCAATCCTGATGTTTCACGTGAAACATCAGGATTTGAGATAGACCATGAGCACGGCGATATCGCTGGGAGTCACCCCGCTGATGCGTCCGGCCTGACCGATGGTCTCGGGCCGCACCTTGGCCAGCTTGGTCCGCCCTTCCGTACTGAGCGACCGGATGCGGTCGTAATCCAACGATTTGGGAATCGGCATATCCTCTTGGCGGCGCAGTTCTTCCGCCATTTCGAACTCCTTGCGGATGTATCCTTCGTACTTGAGCTGGATTTCGACCTGCTCTACCACGTGGCGGTTCCGTGTGACCGATTCAACGGCCTGGCGGAGTTCGGCGTCGGTTTCCAGCACCACCGGCAGCCCGACTTCCGGGCGGTTCACGATGCTGGGCAGTTTGATGGATTGCTTCAGCGGGGCCGTTCCCAACGATTCGAGAAGCGGATTGTACAGGTCGGGTTTGGCCGAATGGTTGTCGACGAGGGTCCGCACCGCATCCACTTCCGCCTTTTTGGCGAGGTAGCGGGCATGCCGTTCGTGTGTCGCCAACCCGATCCGGTACCCCGTTTCGGTCAACCGCAAATCCGCATTGTCCTGCCGCAGCAGGATGCGGTGTTCGGCGCGGCTGGTGAACATGCGGTAGGGCTCGTCGGTGCCCTTGCCCACGAGGTCGTCGATCAGCACGCCGATATAGGCTTCGTCGCGGCGCAGGACCAGGGGCTCCTCGCTCCGGACCCGCAACGCGGCGTTGATTCCTGCCATAAGTCCTTGGCACGCAGCCTCTTCGTAGCCCGTGGTGCCATTGATCTGCCCCGCGAAGAAGAGATTGGAGACCAACTTGGTTTCCATGTGCCGCCAGATCTGATGCGGCGGGAAGAAGTCGTATTCGATGGCATAGCCCGGACGCAACATCACGACGTCCTCAAATCCGGGAATGGTCCGAAGTGCTTGATATTGCACATCTTCGGGCAAGCTGGTGGAGAACCCGTTCAGGTACATCTCATAGGTATCCCACCCTTCCGGCTCCAGAAAGAGCTGGTGCCGGTCTCGGTCGGCGAACCGGTTGATCTTGTCTTCGATGCTGGGGCAGTAGCGTGGCCCGCGCGATTGGATGGCCCCGTTGAACATGGGCGATCGGTCGAACCCGGAGCGCAGCACCTCGTGAACCTCCGGAGTGGTATACCCTACCCAGCACGTAAGTTGTTGTTTTCCTTCGAGAAGGGTATCCGTCATGAAGGAGAACGGTTCCGGCCGCTCGTCCCCGTGCTGGATTTCGAGCTTGGAATAATCCACCGAACGCCCGTCCAAGCGGGGCGGGGTGCCCGTTTTGAGCCGTCCCGCCTCGAACCCCCGTTCCACCAGGCTCTCCGTGATGCCGATGGAGGCCTTTTCGCCCGATCGGCCACCTCCGAACTGCTTCTCTCCGATGTGGATGAGGCCGTTCATGAACGTGCCCGAGGTGAGCACTACCGTCTTGGCATGGAAAACCTGTCCGGTCTGGGTTTCGACCCCATACACCGTCTGTTCGTCGTCGATGAGCACACGAACCACCTGGTCTTGGCGGAACCGCAATTTCGGGATCTGCTCCAGATGCCAGCGGATGCGTTCGGCATACTTCATGCGGTCGCATTGGGCACGGGGGCTCCACATGGCCGGACCCTTGCTGCGGTTGAGCATTCGGAACTGCACCCCGGCTTCGTCGGTGGCCAAGCCTGAAATGCCGCCCAGCGCATCGATTTCGCGTACCAACTGCCCTTTGGCCACACCGCCCATGGCGGGGTTGCACGACATCTGCCCGATGGCGTTCAGATTCATCGTGATCAGCAGGGTTTCGCACCCCATGCGTGCGGCCGCGGCGGCCGCTTCGCTACCGGCATGGCCGCCGCCGACCACGATGGTATCGTATGGTGGAAACAGTGAGGGGCGTCGCATAGGGCTTAAAGCGAAAAAGCCAAGTAAGCTGGGCTACTTGGCTTTTTCTGGTGGCGATCCGGAAGGGACTCGAACCCTCGACCTCTTGCGTGACAGGCAAGCGTTCTAACCGACTGAACTACCGGACCGTCGAAGGAAGTCTAAATTAGGCAGTTTACCCCCATCTTGTCAACATCAACCGCGGAACATCGTGCTGAAAACGAACCAGATGTTCTCTTTCCGCTCACGCAACCGCCTCGAGAAGTACGGAAACCACATGGTACCGTAAGGAACATAGACCCGCACGTTGTATCCGTCTTTTGCCAAGGCCTCGCAGGTGGCCTGCCTCAGCCCGTAGAGCATCTGGAACTCGAACCGTTCTTTCTGTATGCCGTTCTCGGCCGTGTAGGCCTTCACCCAATCGATCAGCCGGTCGTCGTGGGTCGCCATCCGGGGATATCCGGTTTTGGCCAGCAACACGGCCGCATTCCGCTTGTAACTGGCGCGGATGGCGTCCATATCCTGATGGGCTTTGTCGGCCGGCTCCTTGTATGCCCCCTTGCATAAGCGGATATCCGCCCCCAAGTCCGCCAATTCGGCGATGTCGGCATCGGTACGGTGCAACATGGCCTGGATCACGGTGCCTACGTGCCCCCGATAGGCCGCATGCGCCTCCTTCAGCAGGTCTATGGTCACCTGGGTATAGTCCGACCCCTCCATGTCGATCCTGACGAATTGCCCGTTGGCTTTCGCCCGGTCCAACAGGGTGAACAGGTTGGCTTTGGCATACTCCCGGTCGATGTCCAACCCCATCATGGTCAGTTTGATGGAGATGTTGCTGTCCAAGCCTTCGGTCTTGATGGCATCGAGCAGCAGCAAGTATTCCCGGAGGGTGGCGTCGGCCGTCTTGCGGTCCCGCACATTCTCGCCCAGCAGGTCCAGAGACACTTTGATGCCTTTCGCATTCAAGGCACGCACTTTGGGTATGGCGTCGGTCAACACTTCGCCGGCGACGAAGCGTTTGGCCAGGATAAAGGGTAATCGCATGGCGGGAAGTTACCACCGGCAACCGAAAGCGCGATATCGGCGTAGAGGCGCTCCTATGAAACACCTTCTCCATACCCTTCTCATTGTGATGGTGGCCTTGCCCACCCAAGTACGCGCGGAAGACACCCGGATTTTCCTGGGTGACGAACCTTACCGCGTAGAGGAATTCTCTGTCGGTAACAGCGGATCCCTGACGGTCCGCACCTCCGGCGGTAACATCCTGGTCGTCGGGGGCCAGTCCGGAAAAGCCCGCGTGGAAGTGCATGTGACCAAAAACGGCCGCACGCTGACCGTCGAAGACACCGACCTGAGCCACTACCGGCTGACCATAGAAAAACGCGGCAACGAGATCTTCGCCGAAGCCCGCCGCATCTCATCCCGCAACAACATCTGGAACGGATATGGGAATGAAAGCATCTCCTTCACCGTGTACATCCCCACCGATTATTCCAGCGATCTGGCCACCAGCGGTGGTCGGATCCAGGTAAGCGGGCTCAACGGGGCCCAGAAAATCCGCACGAGCGGCGGTTCGCTCAATCTGGAGAATCTGAGCGGCGACATCGATGCCACCACCTCCGGCGGATCCATCACCCTCACAGACATCACCGGCAATCTGGATGCCCGTACCTCGGGTGGTTCCATCCGTGCCGGACAATTGGCCGGCGACATCCGCCTCATCACCTCGGGTGGTTCCATCCGCTTGGAAGACGTGAAAGGCAGCATCACCGCACAGACCTCCGGTGGGTCCATCACGGCGAACGTGAGCGAAATCGAGAATCATCTCCGGCTGGAAACCAGCGGCGGTTCGGTAACCGCCACCCTGCCGGCCGGCCAAGGCTTCGACCTGGACGCCCGCGGCAGCCGGGTTGTCAATGAGACCGATTTCTTCTCGGGACGAAGCGAGCGGGGTCGGGTTGAAGGCACCGTAAACGGCGGTGGCGCACCGGTTCACCTCCGCACCAGCAGCGGAACCGTAACCATCCGTTACAATTGACTTGCGACGCGGGTCCGTATCTTGGAATTCACCCAAGAAACGGACCCGCTTTTTATGCGCATCCTCACCTTGGCCGGCATGTTGCTGGCCTTTTTTGCGTTTCCGACCCTGGCCGCCGATGTCCATCATGCGCCCCATTTGGACGGCGCCGGACTCTCCCTCCTCTGGGTCATTCCTTTCGTCGGCATATTGCTGTCGATCGCTTTGTTCCCGCTGGTAGCCCCCCACTTCTGGCACCATCATTACGGCAAGGTCAGCCTCTTCTGGGGCAGCGTTTTCACCCTGTCCTTCCTGATGTTCCAGGGGTGGAACATGACCCTGTTCTACCTGCTGGAAGTCTATCTGCTCGAGTTCATACCCTTCATCATGCTGTTGCTGGCGCTGTTCACCATAGCCGGCGGCATCCGACTGAAGGGTCGGTTGGTAGGCACACCGGTTCTGAACACCGGAATCCTGCTGATCGGTACCGTCTTGGCCAGTTTCATGGGTACCACCGGCGCGGCCATGTTGCTCATACGGCCCTTGATCCGGGCCAACGCCTGGCGGACCAGAAAAGTCCACATCATCGTGTTCTTCATCTTTCTGGTGGCCAACATCGGTGGTTCGCTCACTCCCTTGGGAGATCCGCCGTTGTTCCTCGGCTTCCTGAAAGGGGTCTCCTTCTTCTGGACCATGGAACACATGTTCCTCCCCATGGTGACCGCCTCGGCCGTCCTGTTGGCCGTCTTCTTCCTGCTCGATACCTGGATGGCCGGCAAAGAACCCGGCAAACCCGATAGCGACGACACCACGGCATTGGCGGTCGAGGGCACCCCCAACTTCCTCCTGCTGCTCGGCGTGATCGGCGCCGTGCTCGCATCCAGCGTGGATATGGGCATCGCCTTCACCGTGCATCATGTATCGGTGGGTTGGGCTTCCGTGGTGCAGGTTTCCGCATTGCTTGCGCTCACCTTCATTTCCATGAAGATCACCCGCGCCGAAACCCGCGACGGCAACGGGTTCACCTGGGAGCCCATCCGCGAAGTGGCCAAACTCTTCGCCACCATCTTCATCACCATGGTACCGGCCATCGCCATGCTCAAAGCGGGTGCCGAAGGCCCGCTCGGCGCCGTCATCCGTACGGTAGTCGACGACCAGGGCAACTTCGTGAACGCCGCATTCTTCTGGGCCACCGGCATCCTGTCCAGCTTCCTGGACAACGCGCCCACCTACGTAGTGTTCCTGAACACCGCCCTGGGCGAAAGCCTGACCGTGCAGCAGCTCATGACCGATTTCGCCGACACGCTTACCGCCATCTCCATGGGAGCCGTGTTCATGGGTGCCAATACCTACATCGGGAATGCGCCCAACTTCATGGTCAAATCCATCGCCGAAGAGAACAAGATCCCCATGCCGAGCTTCTTCGGGTACATGGCATGGTCGGTGGCCATTCTGATTCCCACTTTCATCCTGCTGACCCTCCTTTTCTTCTGAGCTTCCCTTGGCCGGTAAACCGTTGATCATCCGCGGTGCGCGGACCCACAACCTGAAGAACATCGATGTGGAGATACCCAGGGGGTCTCTCACGGTGATTACCGGGGTAAGCGGATCGGGCAAATCGAGCTTGGCCTTCGACACCATCTATGCCGAAGGCCAGCGCCGGTATGTGGAAAGCCTGTCGAGTTATGCGCGGCAGTTCCTGGAGCGGATGGACAAACCCGACGTGGATTTCATGTCGGGCATATCGCCGGCCATGGCCATCCAGCAGAAGAACACCACCTCCAACCCGCGGTCCACGGTGGGTACCACCACCGAGCTGTATGACTACGTGCGGCTGTTGTTCGCCCGCATAGGCAAGACCTACTCGCCCGTTTCCGGGCAGGAAGTACGCAAAGACGCCCCCGGGGCCGTAGCCGCCGACCTGCTCCGCACACAAGCCGACGGCACCCGCTTCCACATCGGGTTTCCGATACCGCGCCACGACGCCAAGCCCTTGGCCGAAGAGCTGGCCGTATTGGTGGAGCGGGGGTTCACCCGCATCCTGAAGGCGGACGAATCCATCGTGGAGCTTACCGACGCCGAGGCCGACACCACCGCCATCGATCCCGACGCCGACCGTGTACTCGTAGACCGCCTGGTCATACGCGCCGACGACGAGACCCGCACCCGCATTACCGATTCGCTCGAAACCGCCTTCCGCGAAGGCCTCGGCCGCTGCATGATCCGCTTGCGGGGCGGTTCCGAATTCACCTACAGCGACCGCTTCGAGCTGGACGGCATCGAGTTCACCGAGCCTTCGCCTCAGATGTTCAGCTTCAACAACCCCTACGGCGCCTGCCCGGTGTGCGAGGGGTTCGGCCGTACCGCCGGCATCGACGAAGACCTCGTGATTCCCGACCCCGACCTGAGCATCCGCGCCGGCGCCATCCACCCGTTCCAAGGGCCCCGGTTCGGTTCGCATTTGCGCAACCTGGTGAAAGTCTGCGCCCGGAAATCCATCAACATCGACCTCCCCTATCGCGAGTTGTCCCGCGAGGTGAAAGACCTCATATGGAAAGGGGAAGGCGATTACGCCGGGCTCAACGCCTTCTTCGAAGAGATCCAACAGGATTTCTACAAAGTGCACATGCGGGTCTTCTATGCCAAGTACCGGGGTTATTCGCGCTGCCGCAGCTGCGACGGCTACCGCCTGCGGAAAGACGCCCTCTATGTGAAAATCCGCGGCATGCACATCGGGCAGATCTCGGAAATGACCATAGGCCATGCCCGCCAATGGTTCGACGGGCTGGCCCTCACCGACCATGAAGCCGCCATCGCCCATCAGATCCTGTTCGAGATCCGCAAACGGTTGCAGTATCTGGATGAAGTGGGGCTGGAATACCTCACGCTGGACCGGCTCACCAACTCGCTCTCCGGCGGCGAGGCCCAACGCATCCATCTGGCCAACGCCCTGGGCAGCAGCCTCATCGGAAGCCTGTACGTGCTGGACGAACCCACCATCGGCCTGCACCCGCGCGACAACGACCGCCTCATCGCCATCCTCAAACGCCTGCGCGACATCGGCAACACGGTAATCGTGGTCGAACACGACCCCGAGATGATCCACGCCGCCGACCACGTGATCGACATCGGACCTTTCGCCGGCCGCTACGGGGGCGAAGTCGTCTTCCAGGGCCCGGTGCGGGATCTGCTGACCTCCTCGTCGCTCACCGGCCTGTACCTGTCGGGCCGGGCTTCCATTCCCGTTCCGAAAAAACGGCGGAAGGGAATCGGCGAGGCCATCGCCCTACGTGGCGCCTCGGAACACAACCTGAAGCATGTGGATGCCGATTTCCCCTTGGGAAAACTGGTATGTGTGACCGGCGTGAGCGGCTCGGGGAAATCCACCCTGGTTCACGACACCCTCTACCTGGGCCTCCTGCGCGAAATGGGCAGCTCCACGGAGCGCCCGGGGCGGTACAAATCGCTCAACGGCTACTCGTCGGTCACATCGGTGGAAATGGTGGACCAAAGCCCCATAGGCCGAAGCACGAGGTCCAACCCGGCCACCTATACCAAGGCTTTCGACGGTATTCGAGAGGTGTTCTCGTCCACCCGCCAGGCCAAACTGATGGGGTACACGGCCGGGCATTTCAGTTTCAACGTGCCCGGCGGGCGATGCGAGACCTGCCAGGGCGAAGGTGTGCAAACCATCGAGATGCAGTTTCTGGCCGACATCGAACTGCCGTGCGAGGTCTGTGGCGGCCACCGCTACCGGAAAGATGTGCTCGGCGTGAAATATCGTGGCCGGAACATCTACGAGGTCTTGGAAATGACCATTTCGGAAGCGTTGGGCTTTTTCGAGGGCGACACCGCCATCACTTCGAAACTGCAGGTGATGGACGATGTGGGCCTGGGCTATCTGAAGCTGGGCCAAAGCGGCACCACATTGTCCGGTGGCGAAGCCCAACGGGTGAAATTGGCCCGTTTCCTGGCCAAAGAGGAAAGCGGTCACACCTTGTACTTCTTCGACGAGCCCACCACGGGCTTGCATTTCGAAGACACGGCCCGCCTGCTCACCAGCTTCAACCGCCTGATCGATGCCGGCCACTCGGTTGTGCTCATCGAGCACAACCTGGACCTCATCCGCGCCAGCGACTGGGTTATCGATATCGGCCCGGAGGGCGGCTACGGTGGTGGCACCTTGGTCTGCGCCGGCACGCCCGAAGAGGTGGCCCGCCACCCGGAAAGCCACACCGGCCGCTTCCTGCGTCAGTCGGGCCTCTGAGCCGGACTCACCAGAGCCGTGCCAGCTCCGCGCAAACGGCTTCCATGGCTTCCCGGTCGGCCGGTCCGAACCGGGCCGCCTTGTTCGAATCGATATCCAACTCCCCGATGAAGACATCCCCCTTCATGATGGGGACCACGATTTCGGATTTCACGTTCAGGGAGCACGCCAGATAGTTCGATTCGGCCGTCACGTCGTCGATCACGAACGTCTCCAGGGTTTCGGCGGCCTGGCCGCAGATACCGGTTCCGAAGGGAATGCGCACGTGGTCGGTGGGAGCACCCACATAGGGCCCCAACACCAGCATGCGGTCTTCGTGGGGATCGCTCAGGTAGAAACCCACCCAGTCGTAATCGGGCAGGGAGTCGTGTATCAAGGCGCTTACGGCGGCCAGTTTTGCGTCGCGCGTGCCGGGGCCGTCCACAATGGCGGCCACATCGGCGGGCAGGGATTCGAGGGTCGATTTTCGCATGCGGAAAGATACGGGGCCTTTGTGATTACCTTTGCCCCGTGGAAACCACTGCACACTTGCTCTCCCTGCTGTTCGGGTACTTCATCGCGATCTTCACCATCGTGAACCCGCTGTCGGCCATGCCCGTGTTCCTGGCCCTAACCACCACCAACACGGCGGCCGAGCGCAACCACCAGGCTTTCAAGGCCAGCGTGTACATGGTGGGCATCCTGCTGAGCTTCCTGTTCGCGGGTACCTACATCATCAGCTTTTTCGGCATCAGTCTGGAAGGCATCCGGATCGCCGGGGGCATCATGATCATGAACTGGGCCTTCAGCCTGCTCAATCCCAAAGAAAGCGGACGGAAACTGAGCGAAGACGACGAGAACGAAGCCATGGAGAAACCCGATATCTCCTTCTCGCCGTTGGCCATGCCCCTGCTGTCGGGTCCGGGCAGCATCGCCGTGGTGCTGTCGTTCGCCTCGCAGGAACTCAGCGTAACCAACCACATCCTGGTGGTGGCGGCCATCGTGCTCACGGCCGTGGGCTCCTGGGCCGTGTTGCGCATCGCCCCGCGCGCGGTGGGGCTCATGGGTCGCACCGGCATGACGGCCCTCACCCGCATGATGGGGTTCATCTCCTTGTGCATCGGCGTTCAATTCATCATCAACGGCATACGCCCCATATTGGCCGGCTCATGACACCCGAAATCGCCCACCTCCGCAAACAATTCGCCTACGACCGTTGGGCCAACGCCCGCATATTGGGTGCGTTGGAACTCCCGCGCGACAAAGACGAGCTGAAGATGATGATCCACATCGGCCAGGCCGCCGAAATCTGGCTGCGCCGGGTGCAGGGGCAACCCGCCCGCATGCCCAAGCCCGATGGCTACGACCTGCCCGCGGTTGCGGCCTACCTGGAGCGCTGGAACGACCAATGGCAGGCGGCCGTGGCCGGCCTCACCGAGGCCGACCTGGGCGGCACGGTGTCCTTCAGCAACCAGGCGGGCGAGGAGTTCACTGTGTTACTGCGCGATGTTTGCACCCAGATCATCATCCACGGGCAGCACCACCGGGCGCAGATCGCCCGGGCGCTCCGGCTCAAGGACGTAGCTCCGCCACCCACCGATTTCATGAAATACGCCCTATCCCTGTAGCATGACCGAACTCTTAGCCGCGCTCGAAACCGCCTTCGTCGCTTTCGGAAACTGGGCCTGGGGTCCGCATCTGCTGGTGCTGCTCATGGGTGGCGGCCTGTATTTCGTGGTCTTCTCCCGGTTTCAGCCGTACCGGTACTTCCGCCATGCCGTGCAGATCCTGCAGGGCAAATACGACGACCCGAACGCCCCCGGCGACCTGAACCACTTCCAAGCCCTGGCCAGCGCCCTGGCGGCCACCGTGGGCATGGGCAACATCAGCGGGGTGGCCATCGCCATCGTGATCGGCGGGCCCGGCGCCCTGTTCTGGATGTGGATGAGCGCCCTCGTGGGCATGGCCACCAAGTTCTTCACTTGCACCCTGGCCATCCTCTACCGCGGCAAAGACAGCAGCGGTAAACTACAGGGTGGCCCCATGTATGTGATCCGCGAGGGGCTCGGGAAGAAGTGGTTGCCCCTGGCTTATTTCTTCGCCCTGTGCGGACTCATCGGCTGCACGCCCATGTTCCAGGCCAACCAGCTCACCCAGATCCTGCGCGAGCAATACCTCATGCCTTCGGGCTGGTTCGCCGGCATCGATCCCTTCGCCCTGAACGCCACCATCGGCCTGCTGCTGGTGGGTTTGGTGAGCACCGTCATCTTCGGGGGCATCAAGCGCATCGGCAATGTGGCCGCCAAGCTCGTTCCGCTTATGGTACTGCTGTACAGTGGGGCCGTGCTCTTCATCCTAGTCCGCTTCGCCGACCAGATCCCCTCGCACCTGTGGCTCATCGTAACGGACGCCTTCACCGGGCAGGCCGTGGCCGGTGGCGCCGTGGGTACCGTCATCCTCACCGGCATCCGTAGGGCCGCCTTCAGCAACGAGGCCGGCATAGGCACCGAAGCCTTGGCCCACGGAGCGGCCCGCACCTACGAACCCGTGCGCGAAGGCCTGGTAGCCATGATGGAACCCGTGATCGACACCCTCATCGTCTGCACCATGACGGGCCTGGCCATCATCATGACCGATGCCTACCTGGTTTCCGGGCTCGACGGCGTCACCCTCACGTCCGAAGCCTTCGGCCGCGGCATTCCGGGTCCCATCGGGCAGTACATCCTGCTGGTGTGCGTGCTCATCTTCAGCCTCACCACCATGTTCACCTACTCCTACTATGGGAGCAAGTGCCTGGGCTTCCTCATCGGGGCCGAGCGCCAGCATCTGTACAACTACTTCTATGTATTCTCCATCTGGTTCGGTTCGGTGGCTTCCATCAACGCCGTGGTGAGTCTGGTTGATGGCGCCTTCGCCATGATGGCCATTCCCACCATGACCTCCGCCCTCCTCCTCAGCCCCAAAGTGCGGGCGGCCATGACCGACTACTTCGCCCGGCTGAAGGCGGCGTGACCCCCGACGACGTGTTGCGGGCCTACCGCCAGGGGTATTTCCCCATGGCCGAAGCGCGCCACCACACCGGTTTCGACTGGTACGAGGCCCGGCGTCGCGGCATCATTCCGCTCGAGGCCTTCCACCTGCCCCGCCGCGCCCGCCGCCACCTGCGCCAGGCCGGTTTCCGCTATGCCATCAATGGCGATTTCGCCGGAGTGATCGGCGGCTGCGCCGATCGCGAGTCCACCTGGATCGGCGTGGGCATAGAAGCCCTCTTTCTGAAGCTGCACGAGGCCGGGCATGCCCATTCCTTCGAAGCCTGGGATGGCGAAACCCTGGTGGCCGGACTCTACGGCCTGGCTTTCGGCCGCGTGTTCTGCGCCGAATCCATCTTCCAGCGCCGGCCCGAGGCCATGAAAGGCGTGCTGGCTTTCTGCCATGCCGAATTGGTGCGCCGGGGCTACCGCTTGTGGGACACCCAGTTCCTGAATCCCTTCCTGGAGCAGTTCGGTGCCATGGAAATACCGGCCAAGGCCTACCAGCTCCGTCTGGCCGAGGCTACAGCGGCAGATCCAATTGAACCCCTGACTCGGAATCCGATGCTTTCAGATTGGACACCGTGATACCCAACAAGCGAACCGGCCGCAATTCGGCCTCGGTGGTGGGTAGCAGGGCGATCGCCGTGCGTGCCAACTCGTCGGCCGCGGCCGTGTCGTGCGCCAGGGTGATGCTCCGGGTGGCCGTCTCGAAATCCGCATACCGCACTTTGAGGGTGATGGTGCGGCCCGCCGTTTCGGCCCGGGCCAGGCGCCGTTCCACGCGCAGCGCCACGTCCCGCAGGGCGGTAGCCAAGGCCTCGCTTCCGCGCAGGTCCTCCGCATAGGTGGCCTCGGCCCCCACCGATTTGCGCACCCGGTCCACCTTCACTTCCCGGTCGTCCCGGTTGTGGGCGATCTTGTGGTAATACGCCCCCGCCTTGCCGAACTGCTTCACCAAATCCACCAGCTCCCAGCGTTTCAGGTCGGCGCCGGTTTCGATACCCAAAAACCGCATCCGCTCCTCGGTGGCCGCTCCGATGCCATGGAACGCACCTATGGGCAACGCATCGATGAAGGCCGCCGCACGGTCCGGGTGGATCACGGTGAGGCCGTCGGGCTTGCGGAACCCGCTGGCCACCTTGGCCAGAAACTTGGTGTCGGCCACTCCGGCGGAGGCCGTAAGACCCGTTTCCTCGCGGATCCTGCGGCGGATGTCCTCCGCCAAGGCCTTGGCGGTTTCGAACCGGATCTTCGGCTCCGTCACATCCAGATAGGCCTCATCCAACGAGAGCGGTTCCACCAGATCCGTGTAGGCGTTGAAGATCTCCCGGATCTGAAGGGAAACGGCTTTGTACGCCTCGAACCGGGGTTCCACGAAAATACCCTGCGGACACAGCCGGTACGCCCGGGCGGTGGGCATGGCCGAATGGATGCCGAAAGCGCGCGCTTCGTAGCTGCAGGTGCTAACCACACCCCGGCTTTGGGGCGACCCTCCCACAATCACCGGTTTTCCCCGGTATCCGGGGTGGTCGCGTTGTTCCACCGCCGCAAAAAAGGCGTCCATGTCCACATGGACGATCTTGCGCTGGGGCCTTAGCGGCGGTTCCACCACTCCCACACCCGCAACAGGCAGATGGCGGTTTTGCCGTCCACGATGTCTCCGGCATGCACCCGGGCCACCGCTTCGGCCAGGGGCAGGCGGTACGGTTCCACGAATTCGTCTTCGTCGGTACCTGCGGGAACCTCATGCAGGTTAGTGGCCGCCCAGATGTGGATCACCTCGTCGGAATAGCCGATGCCGGGGTAGAAGTACCCGATGTAATGCAGGTCTCCGGCCAGGCCGGCCTCCTCGGCCAATTCGCGCCGGGCACAACTTTCGGGCGAGTCGCCCGGATCCAGCTTGCCGGCAGGCACCTCGTGGAACAGGCGCTTGGGCGGATAGCGGTATTGGGCCAGGAGCAGGGTGGTGCCGTCGGGCCATACCGGCACCACGGCCGAGGCTCCCGGATGGGCGATCCACTCGCGCACCGAGGCGCGGCCGTCGGGCAGGCGGGCCATGTCCCGATTCACGCGCAGTAGGGCGCCATCGTACACGTTTTCGGTAGATATGGTGTGTTCGGTCAATCGTTCGAAGTTGGGCATCGGCCGTATCTTTGCTGCTTCATGTTTCGCCGGAATATCGACAAGGTGCGGGTGAACGTCACCCACAAGATTCTGACCGTCAGCAACCTTCTGTCACTGTCGCGCATCGTCATTGCGTTTTTCATCATAGGCGTGCATCAGGCCCAAGGCACCTCCCCCTTGTTCTGGGCTCTGGTGATCGTCGGCATCCTCACCGATTATCTGGACGGCCTGGCCGCCCGCCTGCTCAACCAGATATCGGAACTGGGCAAGGCCTTGGATCCGGTAAGCGACAAAGCCATGGCCCTCATCCTGTTCATCTATGC
>JANJTJ010000120.1 GCA_024711145.1 Balneolales bacterium | reverse complement strand
TTTCGGGGCGCGCCCGGGAGACCCGCGCGCGCCACACCCGCGGGGCGGCCCGCGAACAAGCCGCCCGCGCGGGTGGGGCGGCCACCGCCTCGGCGCTGGAAGCGCTCGAGGCGGTGCGCGGCGCGGCCGCCCTGGGGAAATGGGCGGCCGCGCATGCCGGCCTGCTCCGCAAGGCCGGCATCGGCGCCGACGCGCGCCCCGAACAGGCCCGCGAGCCCTGGCGCCGCTTCGAATGCGGCGGCTATGAACTGCGCGTGGGCAAGAATGCCGCCTCGAACGACGAGCTGATCCGGGCCGCGCACAAAGAGGACCTTTGGCTGCATGCACGCGGGTCGCCCGGCTCCCACGTGCTCATCCGCATGCGGAAACAGACCGCCTTGCCTGCCAAGGAGGTCCTGGAGGCGGCTGCCGCCCTGGCCGCCTGGTTCTCCCGGCAGAAGGGCAGCGCCTTGGTTCCCGTTATCTTCACCCGACGCAAATTCGTGCGCAAACCCAAGGGTGCCCCAGCCGGTACCGTGCTGGTGGATCGCGAATCGGTGCTATTGGTGCGTCCGGAAATGCCGGCGTCGGTTCAGGAGTGGAGCGAGGATGCTTGATCTGGTTTTTTGCGGGTTCATGGGCGCTGGCAAGAGCAAATTGGGGCGTTTGGCCGCCACCGAACTGGCCCTGGATTTCGTGGACCTCGACCAGTTCATGGTCGCCCGGGAAGGCCGCACCATCGCGGAGATCTTCGATACGGACGGCGAATCCGGCTTCCGTGCCTTGGAATCGCGGTACCTCGACGAGTGCCTGGGCCAACACAACCGTATTTTGTCGCTCGGGGGTGGCGCCTTGACCGATACCGCACGGGTGGACCGCATCAAGGCATCCAACATCCTGGTCTGGATCGACCCACCCTTCGAGGTCATCTTGCAACGGGTGGTGGGCGATGAACGCCGACCCCTGGTGCGCGGTCGCACGCCCGAAGAAGCCACCCGTTTCCTCACCGAACTGCACGCACGGCGCGAGCCCCTGTATGCGTTGTCTCACATACACTTCCGTCCACGGCCCGACTGGCTGCCCGCCGAAAGCGCCCGCAATCTGATCCATCATATCCGACAGCACATCCGACATGCCGGCTGAATATCATACCCATCGTTCGCATACAACCCGTATCCATATGGGGGATAATGTGTTGGGTTCTTGGATGGATTCCCAACCAAGACAGAAGGCATCGGTGCGCGCCGTGGTGGACGCCCGCGTTTGGGAGCTTCATGGCGCACGCATCCTCGGTTTGGCCGAGGGCCGTCTGGCACCGGAACATGTGGTCACGGTACCGCCCGGCGAATCCTCCAAAAGCTGGGAGGGCCTGGGACGGGTGGTCGATTTCCTGCTGCGCTCGGGCGTTCGGCGCAATACCCCGGTCTGGGCCATCGGCGGGGGTGTTACCGGAGATCTGGCCGGGGCGGCCGCCGCACTGGTGCTGCGCGGTCTGCCGCTGGTTCATATACCCACCACCTTGTTGGCCATGGTCGATTCCTCGTTGGGTGGCAAAACCGGGGTGAACCATGCCATCGGCAAGAACCTGATCGGGGCGTTCCATCAGCCCGATGCCGTGGTCATCGATCCCACATTCCTGGGAACCCTGCCCGAATCGGAATGGCGGGGAGGCCTGGGCGAAGTGCTCAAATACGGCTGGATCGCCGAGCCGTCCCTGCTGAGCCGCGATTACCGGTTTCAGGCGGATTCGCCCGAGTCGGCTTGGGCCGATGTCATCGCCACCTGCGTGCGCATCAAAATGCGGTTCGTGGAAGCCGATGAAACCGAGCAAGGCGTGCGGGCCCATCTCAACTTCGGGCACACCTTCGGCCATGCCCTGGAGGCCGTCACCGGGTACAACCGGTATCTGCACGGCGAGGCGGTATTCCTGGGTATGCGTGCGGCGCTCCGGCTCTCGCACGATCTGGGATATGCGGTAGACCCGACCGGGCTCGACCGGTTCCGCCCCCTGTTTCCGGCCGATACCAGCGGCTTGCTCGGGCGCGTGCACGAACTGAACGCGGCCATGCGTCGCGACAAGAAGGCAAAGACCGACCAGTACCGTTTCGTGGTGATTACCGAGCCCGGCGTGGCCGCCGTTGTGGAGACCGCAGACGAAACGTTGGTGCAAGCCGCCTGGGAGGTCATCCTTCAGCCATGATCCGTGCAGCGGTCCGTTACGGGTATCTGATCTGGCTGGTGCTCAAACGCAGCCTGACCGCGCTCGTGCTGGGTACCGCCATCGCCGTACTGATCGGTTACGGACTGATCCAGCTCGACGTGAGCAAACGGTACCTGGGGTATCGGCTCGAGACCTGGCTGAACCGAACCTACCAAGGGCATTTCCGCCTGGGCGAAATACGGGGGCTCATTCCCTTCAATGCCCGATTGGAAGGTTTGGAGATCCGCTCGGGCGATACCCTGGCGCTGGTTTCGGGTCCCATCGGTTTCGGAATGGACCTGCAGGCCCTGCTGCGCCGCGAAATCCGGTTCGAACATCTCACCCTGGACCGCCTGGAGCTGCGGTCCATGCCGCACCTGCGCGCCGCGTTCCGATCCGGCGTAGCCCGGCCCATCGTTTCTACCGACAGCATCCGGCGACCCATACCCGACCTGTCCATCCGTCGGATCCGCTTGCTCGATGCCGATATGGGCGGATTGACCGACGTGCACCTCGATGCCGCCCTTCAGATCCACAACGAACGCATCTTCCTGGACATCCACTCGGCCGGCATGCGACCCGACCCGGCGCGCACCGATACCCTCTTCTTCACCGGCCAACTCTACAAAGACGACCGCTACATCGAGCTGAACGGGTTCCGCAGCGGGTACCGGAATTCCCGCCTCCGTGCCGGAGCCACCCTGGACCTGAACCCCGAAGCGGGTGCCGAATACCTCGTGGTACGGGTGGACTCGGCCAGCCTGGTGCCCGAAGAACTCCGGGCCTGGTTGCCCGCCCTGCCCGACACCCGCGACCCCCTGCTCGCCAAAGGCGAAGTGGCGTTCCAGGGTGCCGACCTGCTCTTCCGCGGGGTCGAAGCCGATTGGCGTCGGAACCGGTTGCGTGCCACGGGCCGCGTGGGCCGTTTCGCGGACCCCGCCGCCCGTTTCTGGGAAGCCACCCTGGATGGTTCGCATCTGGTTCCGGCCGCCTTCGGCATGCAGGCCTTCCAACCCGTGGATCTCAGAGGCATGGTCTCGGGCACCGGAACCCGCGTGGATACCGACCTGTGGCTCATGCGCAACGGTACCTGGGTGGCGCTTGCCGGCTCGGGCCGCCTGGGCGAGGTGCCCAGCGCCGAGTGGACCATGCGATTGTCGGAAGTGGATCTTTCGGGTTGGAGAACCGGTTGGCCCGAAACCGAGCTTTCGGGCCGGGTGGAAGGCGCCTGGACCGGCCGCGACCTGGCCGGTCCGCATGAGATCCGCATCGACGCCCGCCTCGATTCGAGTCGGGTGGGCCGGGTGCGAGCCGATTCCCTGTTCCTGAAACTGGATGGTTCCGACCGGGTGTACCGCCCCGACATGCGGTACTTCGTTGGTGCCGGTTCCATACGCCTGGCCGGGCGGACCGACTTCCGCAATCCGAAGGCGCGCATCATACTGGCGGGCAACGGCACCCGGTTGGACCTGCGCAGGTTGACCGGAAACGATGCCCTGGCCAGCACCGACCTGGACCTGACCACCCGCATCGAGCTGGAAGGGGATGCCATGGACCGCCTGTCGGGGGCCGCCTCGGTGGATGTGGCCCGCGCCGTGGTAGGTGGGTCGCAGGCCGAGGCGCATCAATTCTATATGGATCTGAACGACCCCGATGCCGACGAACGCGTGCTGCGGTTCACCAGCTCCATCGCCGATCTGGTGCTTCGGGGCGATGCCGGTCCCCGGGACGTGGCCCGCCTGGGCGAATATTGGGCCCGTTGGATGGTGCGCCAAGCCCGCGAACAACTGCTCCTGCAACCGGCATTGGCACAAACCCTGGTGGTGGACAGCACCATGGTCTCGGCCAACCTGATTGTGGAAGCCTCGGTGAAGCGCACCGGCCTGTTGCGGCAATATTGGCCGTCCATGCCCGATGCGGACCTGATGGGCGATTGGAACCTGCTGGTGAACGCCACCCCCGAACGGCTGTTGGTGAACGGCGGATTGGCCGTGGACAGCCTGCGCCTACCCAATCTTTCGGCACGCACCGGAATCGTTCAGTTCGCGGGCGAATTCCATCATGGATCGAATTGGAGCGAGTCGCTGGCACTGGATGTGGTGGCCCAGGTGGCCGAACTGAGGGTGTCGGGCCAGCGCTTGCAAGGGTACGACCTGAACCTGCGCGCCCGCGATTCCATCATCACCGTGGACCAACGCATCGAGGAGTTCGGGCGCAACGCCCGCTTCGACAACCAGTTCCGTGCGCGCATCGGGGGCGATGCCGTGCACGTGGTCATGCATAGGTTCGAGCTCGGCAGCGACCGCTACCGCTGGACGGCCCGCGGCGAACCGGAACTCCACCTGGACACAGCCGGCCGCCTGGAAATCCGCAATCTGTATCTGGCCAATGCCGACCAGGTGATCGACTTGTCCGGCACGCTGAGTCCGGCCGCCGGCGATTCGGTCACCTACGGGTTCCGCAACGTGGACCTGGCCCGCATATCCGAACTCGTGGGTGGACGGGTGCGCTTCGGCGGCATGCTGAACGCCACCTTCACAACCAAATCCCTCACGCGGGAACCCCAGATTTCCGGCACCATACGCGTAGGCGGCCTCGTGCTCAACGACCGTCCGGTAGGCGATGTGGATTTCCGGAGCCGGTTGAATCCCCGGGAACGGCGGTTCGACACCCGTCTGGCCGTCATAGGTCCGAACACCGACGTCCGGGTGGAAGGGTTCGTATTTCCGCCGCCTTTATCGGCCCGAGGCGACACCCTCTACGCATTCGACGTGGACGTTCGGAAAGCCGACCTCTGGGTGGTGCATCTGTTCAACCCCCTGTTGTTCGACGCCATCGAAGGCACCGCGGTAGGTGAGGGCTGGGTTACCGGCGGTACCAACGGATTCGATTTCGATTCCCGCTTCGAGGTCGACGCCACCCGCTTGCGCCCCTATTTCCTGCTAACCGACTACACGGCGAAAGGGCCCATCCGGATCGGTAGGTCCCGCGGCTTGGTGATCGACACCCTGAGCGTTCGCGACCGGTTCGGTGGCCAGGGCAAATTCTACGGCAAGCTGGATTTCAACGACTTCAAGCCCTCTCGCCCGCTGGATTTCACCATGGAGATGACCAACCTCCAGTTCCTGAACAACGGCTTCACCGACGAGGTGCCCTTCTACGGCAGCGTGGCGGGCACCGGGGTGGTTACCCTTACCGGCAGGACCACGGCCCCCTTCCTGCGCACCCGGGTGCCCGTAACCACCACGACCAGTTCCCGCCTGAGCATTCCGTTCCTCGATGAGACCCAGGTGCAGGAACAGGCCCGTTTCGTGGAATTCGTCCGGAATTTCCAGGAAGTGAATTGGGAAGCGCCCGTGGCCGCCACACCCGTACCCGGCCAGGCCGCCTCCGTGGTGACCAACACCTTCATGGAACTGTTCACCTTGGACCTGACCTTCAATGCGCCGGCCGGTTCCAACGTGCAACTCGTGTTCGATCCGCTTACCGGCGAAGTGCTCAACACGCGGGGTTCGGGAGTGGTGCGGCTCACGCTGCAAGACCAGGCCTTCCAGGTATTCGGCAGTTTCAATGTCACAGACGGGGAATACACCTTCGTGGCGGGCGACATCTTCACCCGGCGGTTCGCCCTGCGCGATGGCGGAACCATCCGTTGGGAGGGCCCGGCCGACAACCCCAGCCTGAACGTGCTGGCCGCCTATCGGTCGCGCCCCGACATCTCCGTGCTGTCGCCCACCTTGGCGGGTGCGAACTCGCGCATACCCGTGGATCTGATGCTGCGCTTGAGCGGCAGCGTGGCCGCCCTGCAGAACGATTTCTACTTCGAATTCCCGAACAGCGTGGACGTATCGCAGAACGCCTCCGAGCTGGCCCTGCTGAACAGCGACGAGCAGAAACTCATCCAGGCCACGGCCTTGCTGTTCACCGGCGGGTTCCTGCCCACGGGCAACGTGAACGCCAACCAGGGCAACGCCTTCACCACCGATTTCCAGCGCAACGTGGGTACTGTGGGTTTGAGCCAGGTGTTGTCGAACCAGCTCAACACCCTGCTGAATTCGGGCATGCGGAACCTGGACATCGATTTCAACCTGACCGGATTCGACCAGGCCGACGTAGGGGTGGCCTTGCGGTTGTTCAACGACCGGTTGGTATTGCGGGGGGAAAGCTCCTTCAACAACACCACCACAACCGGTGCCGAATACAGCATCGGCGACCTGGGGGCCACCTATCGGATCAACAGGGCCCTGAGCATCGAAATCTTCCACCGGCGCGATCCCACGCTCCGGGCCATCGTGGGCAACACGGTGGCGGCGGAAACCATCAACGGAGTGGGTTTGGAAGCCCAATTCCAATTCAACACCTGGCGGGAGTTCGGACAGCGCATCTGGGGGTCGGTGCGGCGGTTTTTCGCCTATTTTGGCCTATCCAATGAGTAAAAAGAAAAAACAGAACGAACTCGAGCACCTGGTGCTCCAGGTCGTGGACCAATACCCCGAAACGTATGTGCCGATCGACCTGATCGCCGGGGTATTGCAGATGTCGCAACCGCGCGAACGCAAACGCCTGACCCGCATGGTGGAGCGTCTGCTCGAGCACCAGGTGTTGCGCACGAACAAATCGGGCCAGGTGAAACGCATGGGTGCGGACGAACCCGAGGCGGCCGCCGTGCCGCAGGCCGAACCCGTGCATGGCAAGGCCGTGGCCGGCAGCCAGCTCGAAGGGGTGATCGAAGTGAACCGGCACGGGGTGGGTTTCGTGGCCCTGCCCGGGTTCGATGCCGACGTGCGCGTGCCGCGCAAGAAGATGGGCATGGCCTTGCCTGGCGACACCGTGCGCGTGAAACTGCTGGGCCGGGACGGCCCGCGGTGGGAAGGCGTGGTGACCGACGTGCGCAAACGCAGCGGCCGCATCATGGTCGGTACCATGGTGCGCACCCGGGGCGTGTGCTACATCGAACCCGACGACAGCGGGGCGGTTACCGAGTTCTTCGTGCAGCCCGAATTGAGTGCCGATGCCGCAAACGGCGAAAAAGTCTCCTTCCGGCTCATCGATTGGGTGCATCCGAAAGCCCTGCCCCAGGCCGAAGTGGTGGAGGTGCTCGGCGCGGCCGGTTCGCACGAAACCCTCATGCGCACCATCCTGGCCGAGAACCAGATCGACGCCCATTTCGACCCCGACGTGGAAGCCGCCGCCGAGCGCATCCCCTGGGCCATCGCTCCCGATGAGATCCGCCGCCGCAACGACCTGCGCGGCGAACGCATCTTCACCATCGACCCCGACGATGCCAAGGATTTCGACGACGCCCTGAGCATCTCCCGCACCGACCAGGGCAACTGGTGGTTGGGTGTGCACATCGCCGACGTCTCGCATTACGTCACCCCCGATTCGCCCCTCGACCGCGAGGCCAGGATCCGTGCCACCAGCACCTACCTGGTAGACCGGGTGATTCCCATGCTGCCCGAAAAACTGAGCAACGGCGTGTGCTCCTTGCGTCCCGACGAGGACAAATGCACCTATTCCTGCTTCATGGAGATCAGCGAGCATGGCAAGGTGTTGGATTATCGGATCGAAGAGACCGTGATCCGCAGTGTGCGCCGCTTCACCTACGAACAGGTGCAGGAAATCATCGACGGTAAGCAGGACGAACTCGAAGGGGAGGTGCGCGAGTTGCACCGGCTCTCCAAGATGCTCACCGCCAAGCGGTTCAAGGAAGGCAGCGTGGACCTGGACACGCCCGAACCCCGTTTCAAGCTCGATGCGGACGGCCGCCCCCTCGAAGTGACCGTGAAAGCCCGGCTGGACGCCCACCGCCTGGTGGAGGAGTGCATGCTCATGGCCAACCGCACCGTGGCCGCGCACATCGAAGTGCTACGCACGGCTTTGGGTGCCAAGCGCAAAGGCAAAGACGCCTATCCCTTCCTGTATCGCATACACGACCGCCCGAACGCCGAAAAACTGGCCAACATCGCCGAAAACGTGCGTCCCCTGGGCATCCGGTTCGATGTGCACCCCGACAAACCCGTGGATCCGCGCATCATCAACCAATTGCTGGCCGACATCAAAGGCAAAGCCTTGGAGAACACCATCAACGAACTGGTGCTACGGTCCATGGCCAAGGCGGTGTACGGGCCCAAGAACATCGGCCATTTCGGGTTGGGCTTCAAGCACTACACCCATTTCACCAGCCCCATCCGGCGCTATCCGGACGTGGTGGTGCATCGGTTGCTCAAGGCCTATGGCGCCAGGAAAACCGCATACACCTATCCGGAGTTGGAGGAAATCGGCTTCCATTGCTCCGAACGCGAGAAAAGCGCCAGCACGGCCGAGCGCGATTCCATCAAACAGAAGCAGGTGGAATACCTTTCGGAGCGGATCGGGCAGGAATATGACGGCGTGGTCACCGGAGTGACCGAAAAAGGCCTGTTCGTCCAACTCAAGGAAATCTTCTGCGACGGGTTGGTACCCATCCGCACGCTGGACGACGACTACTACGTGCACGATGCCCAACGGCACATGCTCATCGGCCGGCGCCGGAACCGGCAGTTCCGATTGGGAGATGAAGTACGTGTGCGGGTAACGGAAACGAACGAGACCGCCCGCACCGTTGATTTGGCATTGGAACAGAACCGTAACACCAAAAAAACCAGATGAAGCGGCTTCTTTTCGCAGCCCTTTTGGGCCTTGTGGCGGCAACGCCCCTCCACGCCCAATACTTCTCCTTCGGCAAGAACCGGGTGCAGTACGACCGGTTCGATTGGCGATTCATCCAGTCGGACCATTTCGACGTGTACTACTACGAGGCCGATAACTACTACCTGGCCGAGTTCACCGCGCACAGCCTGGAGGCGGCCTACCTGCAGCTGAAAGACGATTTCAACCATGAGATCACCGACCGCATCGCGGTCATCATCTACGCCTCGCACGCCGAATTCAGCCAGACCAACGTGATTCCGCTGCCGGAGTCGGCCCAGGGCATCGGCGGGGTTACCGACAAATACAAGAACCGCATCACGGTGCCCTTCCAGGGCAATTACAGCGATTTCCGCCGCACCCTCCATCACGAATTGGTACATGCCGTCTTCAACGACATGTTCTACGGCGGCAACCTGCAAAGCATCATCAGCAACAACATCCAGCTGGTGTTTCCGCTCTGGTTCGAAGAAGGCCTGGCCGAATTCACCGCCCTCGGGTGGGACACCAACACCGACATGTTCATCCGCGATGCGGTGATCAACACCTATCTGCCGCCCATTCCCTACCTGCAGGGGTATTTCGCCTATCGGGGCGGGCAATCCATGTGGTACTACATCTCGGAGGTGTACGGCCGCGAGAAGATCGCCGAAATACTCGAACGCATCCGGTTGTCGCGCAGTGTGGAAGCCGGCATGCGGCAGGCCTTGGGGTTGGACCTGGAGCAACTGTCGGAACGGTGGTCCGAATGGCTCAAGAAACGGTACTGGCCCGAGATAACCGGCCGGGAGAACCTGAAGGAAGTCGCCCAACACATCACCAAACGGGAGATGGGTGGGTCGTACAACACCTCACCGGCGATCACACCCGCCGGAGACCGCATCGCCCTGATCACCAACAAACGCGGATATTTCGATGTGGTGGTCATATCGGCCTTGGACGGCAGCGTGCTCAAAACCCTCATCAAAGGCGAAGACAACGTGGATTTCGAGGAACTGAACATCCTGAATCCGAACCTGTCCTGGTCGCCCGACGGCCGCCGCCTGGCGCTGTCCACCTTGTCGGGCGGCACGTTCGACATCGCACTGGTGGAATACCGCACCGGCGAGATCCGCAAATTGCGCTTCCCCGACCTGAACATGATCGGATCGGTGGCCTGGTCGCCCGACGGCGGACGCATCGCCTTCCAGGGCAGTAAAGGCCCCTTTGTGGACATCTTCGTCTATGATCTGCAGGCCAACACCCTGGCCAACCTGACCAACGACATCTTCAGCGACAGCGACCCGTCCTGGTCGGCCGACGGTACCACCGTGTTCTTCGCATCGGACCGGGGCGAGCATACCGATCTGGGCCGCCACCAGGTCGAATTCAACCAGCTCACCAGCGCCGACCTGAACCAGTTGGACGTGTATGCGGTGAAACCGGGCCATGCCCAAGCCGAGCGCCTCACCGCCACACCGGGGTGGAACGAGTTCCGCCCCATACCGGTCAATGGCGGATATTTGTACTTCCTGTCCGACAAGAACGGCATCCAGAACATCTATCGGATGGAATTGGATTCGCGCACGGACCAACCGGTTACCGACGTGCTGAACGGGATCATGCAGATGTCGGCCACGCCGGACGGCAACAAGATCGCGGTGAACGCCATCAACGGCGGGTACCTGGACATCTTCCTGTTCGAGAACCCGGCCCAACGGTTGAAACCCTCAGCCCTGGAGCCCAATGCCTGGGCGCAGGCACGGGCCACCACGCCCGATGCCGTCCGGGTTCCGGCGCTGGGGTATGCCCGCACCGTGCTGCGGCTGCCATCGGAAGAAACCGCCGCCGCGGCCGATACCACCGCCGCAACACCCGAGCTCGCGGCCGGCGAATTCGATTACCGCAACTACACCTTCGGCGACCTGGAAGACCCGGAGACCGGGCTGCCCCTGGTCGAGGACATCTTCGAACCGCAGGAGAGCCGGTTGGAGGATGGCCGGTTCATTCCCCGCCGGTACCGGTTGAGCTTCACTCCCGATTTCACCTATGCGGGCGGGTCTCTGTCCACCGGTTACGGTGTGTTCGCCCTAACCCAGCTGGTCTTCAGCGACCTGCTGGGCGACCATCAGATGGCCTTCGCCTCCAACCTGGTATTCGACCTGCGCAACTCCGATTACGCCCTGAGTTACGGGTATTTCAAGAACCGGACCAACTTCATGGTCAATTATTTCCACACGGCGCGCAGTTTCCAATCCTTCAGCGGCGAGATCGTGCGGTACCGGTTCTATGGTGGAGGCCCGTCGTTCTCCTATCCGATCAACAAATTCGAACGCATCGATTACGGGGCCAGCTTCATCACCATATCGCAGGATTACGCCAGCCTGGGAACCGTTCAAACGGCCAACGAACGGCGGTATTTCCTGTATCCGTCGGCCACTTACACGCGCGATTTCACCATGCCGGGCTTCATCACACCCATGAGCGGAAGCCGGGTGGCCCTCAGCCTGACGGGCAGCCCGCCGCTCGGTGCCGATGTGTTGCAATTCGCCAGCGTGATGGGCGACGCGCGGTATTACATCCCCTTGGGCGCCAGCGGATACTACACCATCGCGTTGCGGGGGTCGGGTGCGGTTTCGGTGGGGCGCGATGCCCAGAACTTCTACCTGGGCGGCGTGGAGAACTGGATCAACTACCAATGGATGAACGATGTGCCTGCCGAACGGCTCGAAGACCTGTTCTTCACCCTGCCGGCCATTCCCATGCGCGGCCATCTGTACAACACCGTTTCGGGCGACAAATTCGCTCTGGCCAACGCCGAATTCCGGTTCCCGCTCATAGCCGCACTATTGCCCGGCCCCATACCGCTGCTTCCCTTGTACAACATCACCGGTGCCGCCTTCCTGGATGTGGGCACCGCCTGGCAGGGGTCGGCGCCCACCGAAACCCTGGTCGGTTCGGGCTTCGGGTTGCGTACCATCCTGCTCGGGTTGCCCGTCCGGTGGGATATCGGCTGGCCGCGCGAAGACGGGCGCTGGGGCCAACGGGTGCACTATTTCAGCCTAGGGATCGATTTCTGAGGCCACCCGCAGCAGGCGGTCGGCACCCAGTTGACGGTCTCGGTACCACACGAAGGCGTGGTACCGGTGGCGTTGGTCGTGGAAGGGCGTTCCGGTTAGCACATCCATCACCCGGTCACCTTCCACCGCCGCCACCCGGTAGTGGTGGGTACCCGATTTGAGCCAGAACCACACCGAGCGCATGCCGGAGCCCGCATCCGGCTTGAGCTCCATTTCGGGATCGAGCCGCCAGGCGTTGAACGTGCCGGTCAGGAAGTAGCGGCCGGCATCGGCCGTTTCGAAATCGAAACGTGTCCAATAGTACCGGCCGGTGGCACCCGATACGCGGTCGCCCCGGTTCTGCCAACTGCCGGGCGCAGGCAACTCCAACCCATCGGTATGGCGGTTCAGGATCAGTTCGGCCAAGGCGCCCAGGTTCACGTCGCGTATGGCACCGCCCAATGCCGCCGTTTCGGGTATGTGCCAACCGAATACGGCCAAACCGGCGTTGAACGCCCTGGGGCGGCTGAGGTGGTACCTCAGCTCGCCTTCTTCCGATTGGTCCATCACATCGGCCTCTCGCATGCGGCCGAAGAATTGGGATTGGCTGAACGTGACCCGGATGTCCAGGGACGGCTGGCGGAACTCCTTCGGGTACTGGTAGGTCAGAAAGGGTTGGGTCATGCGCCGTTCGGATGCGCCCGCACCCATGTACTGCTGCAGCTCCAACCCGGCGTCGCCGGTTTCATCCTCCAGAAAGAAGAGCATGCTGAACAGGCGCGCCCGGGTGGCACCATCGAAGACATCCAGGGCGTAGGCTCCGCTCACCAGGGGCCGGAGTACCGTATTCGGAAACCGGTACCGGTAATGGGTGAAACGGGGAGCCTCCGAACCCGACACACCGGCCGAGCCGAATTGGTCTTCCTGGGCGCCGGCCAGAAACACACCCGGCAACAGGGCGCTTTCGCGGAAATCGTGGTTCAGATGTCGCAACCGCACCGCGAAATTGCGCGGATCGCCACCGAGTTCGTCGAAGCGAAGCTCCAGGGTGCCGCCGGATCCGAGTTTGGCGATGGGCGCCCCCCCTGGTGCCGGACCCGTGAGCGACACATGGCGGAATGCGGGTGGCGCAACCCCGAAACCGGGAGCCGCGAACGGTTCCCGCCAGTTCGGGTCTACGGCGAGGGGGGCGGTCGGCACGGGTACGCCGCAACCGGCCACGGCCAGCAGCAGGATCAAGGACCACTCAGGCCGGAAGCGTGCCATCGAAAACGGAAACGGCGGGGCCGGTGAGTACCAGGTCGGCATACCGGCCGGTGTCGGCATGGAAGCGGCCACGGGTATGCAGGCGGCCGCCTCGGCAATCGACCGCCAGGGAGAAGGCGGAAGCCTGGGGAGTGAAGCGGTGGTGATGCCACACGGATACGGCCAGGGCACCGGTACCGCAGGCCAGGGTGAGGTCTTCCACGCCGCGTTCGTAGGTGTCGAGCAGGAGCTGCCCGGCGCCCACGTGCCGCACGAAATTGACGTTGGCGTTATGGGTCAGCCGCAGGGCCCGGCCTTCCGCTAGGAGGTCGACGTCGGCCGCGGAGCGGTGGGTACGGTCGCACACCAGGTGGTCGGTGCCGGTATCGATGCGCCACCCATCGGCTACGGCCTTCACGGCCACCTCCACCGGAAACGCCAGCTCAACCGAATCGGCCGCAACGGTAGCCCGATAGCGCCTGCCGTTGCAGGTGAACGTGAGGCGGGCGGGCAGGCCCATCGCGTGCGCGAACCGCGCCAGACAGCGGCCTCCGTTGCCGCACATGCCGGCATCGGAGCCGTCGGCATTGCGGTACACCATGTGGAAATCGGCATCGGCCGCCGTCTCCAGCAACAGTACGCCGTCGGCACCCACGCCGGTACGGCGGTCGCACCAGACCGGTGCCCGTTCGATTACGGTTGCCAGGGGCAGGCGGCCGTCCCGGTTGTCGAAGACCAGGAAATCGTTGCCGGCACCATGCATTTTGCGGAAGGGGATCATGGATTCACGGCGGGCAAATGGTGCCAGGGTTCGGCATCGGCTATGGCGGCATCGTGCCCGCGCATCCAGGCGGCAAACCGGAATGCCAGGGCATACAGGTAGTATTTGACATTCACGTTCTGCCGGATCATGCGCCTGCCCGCCTCCAATTCCTCTATCATGCGCTCGAGTCGGGCATCGGTCAACGAACCGGTGAACTTCCGGATGACGTCGGCCTGGTCCCGGTTGGTCAGTCGGTCAACCGATCCGGTGGCCCGATACGTGACCAGATCCAGCAGGAACACCTCCATCATGTTCAATAACAGAATGGCCGATTCCCGACTCAGGGATTTGTCCCAGCCGGCGATGACCGGATGCAGGGTGGCCGGATCCAACCGGTAGGCTCCCCTGAGGAATTCGACCAGTTCCGACCGGATGCCTTTGAGCAGGGTGCGGTCCATGAACCGGGCTTGGGCGTAGTTGCCGAATGTGGCGGAGGTGAGGTAATCGGCATCTTCGGGTTGGAACCCATCCAGGTCCATGAGGGCCTGGCGCACGGTTTCTTTGGGCAAAGGCGGCACATGCAGCACCTGGCATCGGCTCACGATGGTGGGCAGCAACCCGTTGAACCGGTCGGTGACCAGGATGAACACCACATTCGGTGGGGGTTCCTCCAAGACCTTCAGGAAGGAGTTGGCGGCCTCTTTCCGCATGGTCTCCACACCGGTCAGGATGAAAATGGAACGGGGACCTTGATAGGGGGTCAGGTGGAATTTCGGCGCGATGTCCTCCCGGAAATAATCGGCGGAATAGAAGGCGTTCCGGTTCCTGGAGCCCGATTTCGAACCTGATTTGGGTCCGGCGTCCGGTTCATCGCCCTCCGCATCCGAGGAGGCATCGTCGGTGGCGACCGAAGCGGTGGCGGGCCTCAGGCCGAAATCCACAATGGCATAGGGGTCGTCGGCCAGCCAAGCCACCCGCGCGGCCAGTTCCTCCATGCCCGAATTCTTCGGCATGGGCATGAACAGGTGGATGTCGGGGTGTACCATCCACCCCCGTTTGCCCGATTCGGCCACGCGGTTCAGGCGTTCGGCGAAATACAGGGCCAGTGCCTTCTTGCCAATGCCCGGCGCACCGGAGAGGAGATAGGCGTGCGAAACGCGTCCGCTTTCCACAATGCGGTCTATTTCGGTCTTTACCCGTTCCTGCCCGACCAGCCGGATCATGGCGCCTCCCAGATATGGCCGAACAGGAGCACCCCGGCGGTGAGCGTGGCTCCGGCGAACCCGACCAGCCCGGCCACGTCGTTCACCCAGGTATCGCCCAGGGCGCCGGCGAAACCGGCCAGGGTGAGGCGGCCGGCCAGCAACAGGCCCGGTATGAGCAAGGGCAGCACCAGAACCGCGAACAGGGAACCGCGTTGGCGGGTGCGGCTCACCAATGCCGCCAGCAGGGTGGATACACTCACCAGACCGGCCGAGCCCAGCAGCAGTGCGGTAGCGGCCAGCAGCGGTTCTTCGGGGGTGAGCCCCAGCAGCACGAGGGCGGCCGAACCGGCCGCCGCCGCGAATATCCAGGTGAAGACCAGGTTGTGCAGGAATTTGCCCAGGAAAACGGCCTCGGCCGGTGCATGGGTGAACCAGATCCAGTCGGTCCGGCGGTCGGCCTCCTGCACGAAGGAACGCGGCAGCGCCTGCAAGGCCGCAAATGTGAGGATGAGCCAGATGAGGCCGGCCTGGGCGCCGGGCTCGGCATCCTGGGCCCGCATGAGGAAAACCGCCAGGAACAAGGCCGTTGCCGAGAAGGTGAGCACGCTGTTCAGACCCAGGCGGGAACGCCGCTCCAAACGCCAATCGTGGCGGAATACTACCCAGGCGATACGCAGTGTGGACATGCCCGAAGGTACCGAAAACAGGCGTTCTTCCCTATATTCGGGCCTATGCGCATCAGCGACCGGCTCCGCGTCACCTCCGTTTTCCACGACCTCCAGGTGTCGTCCAAAGAAGATGCCATCCGGTTTCTGGCCGGCGAAATCGCCAAGGCCGAACCGGGTATGGAAGCCGATCGCATCTTGCGGGCGGTGATGGAACGCGAGCGCATCATGTCGACCGGTGTGGGCAAGGGATTGGCCATTCCGCACGGCAAAGTGAACGGCCTGAACGACAGCCACGTCGCCTTCGCCCGGCTGCGCGAACCCATCGAATACGGCTCCATCGACGGCCAACCGGTGAACCTGGTGTTCATGCTGGTGGGTCCCGAATCGCAGGGGAGTGCCCATATCCGCATGCTCAGCCGGATTTCCCGCCTCATGAACAACGAATCGTTCCGGTCGGAACTCCTCAGCTGCACCTCATGCGAATCCATCGTTTCCCGTTTCCAGGCCGAAGAACAGCTCTTGGGCTGATGTTCCTGCTGGCGGCCGCCGGCTGCCGAACCCCGTTGGAGGCGCAAACGCCCGCCACGGCACCCGACCCGTTGACCCGTCTCGTCCTGGAATCGCCCGCCGCCCAGGCCATCTGGTCCGTCTCCGTGCGCGACACCTCCGGCACCGTGCTGCATGCCTTCCAGGATTCGCTCTGGATGCAGCCCGCTTCCAACATGAAGCTCTACACCACGGCGGCCGTGCTGGACAGCCTCGGGCCGGCCTACCGCTTCTCTTCCTATCTGATGGGGACCGGCAAACCGGATGGCACCGTGTGGCACGGCGACCTGCACCTGTCCGGCACCTACGACCCCACCTGGGATGGGCGGTTTCATGGCGGCGACCGCTACCGTGCCTTCGCCGACCTGACCACAACCCTGCGCGCCATGGGCATCACCACCGTGACCGGTTCCCTCATCGGGTATGTGGGGACCGATCCGGCGGGTCCGTACCGGTCCGGTTGGGAAGTGGACGACACGCCCTTCTACTATGCGCCGTCCTTCGGCAAACTCAATTTCAACGGGAATACCGTCTTTCTCACCGTGCGGGC
>JANJTJ010000071.1 GCA_024711145.1 Balneolales bacterium | reverse complement strand
GCGCGGGGCGCCGCCGTGCCGCCGCCGCCTGCGGCGGCCGCGGCATCGGGCGGCGGCGCCCCTGCGCCGGCCGCTCCTGCGGCCGCCCCCGCCGCCAAAGGCGGCAAGGGCGGCCTCGTAGCCGCCGGCATCGCCGGCGTGCTCCTGCTCGGCGCCGCAGGCGCTTGGTTCGCCGGTGTCTTCGACACCGACGAACCCGAGCCCGTGGCGCAGACCGATGCGCCCTACCGAAATCTGATCGACGAGGGCCAGGGCAAGTTCTCCGCCGGCGATTTCGACGGCGCCATGGCTTCCTGGACCGCGGCCCGTGCCCTCCGACCCGATTCGGCCACACACACCGGCCTGATCTCCCTGGCTCAGGATTCCATCAACGCCCGCAACGCCCGCCTCACCGCGGCCCGAGAAGCCGAAGCACGCAGGCCCGATACCCGCCCCGACACCCGCCCCGATACGCGTACCGAGACCCGCCGCCAGGAGCCCGAACCGGTGGTGAACCGTCCACAACCCTATTCCTACCGGAACGATTTCAACGCGACGACCTCCGAGTTTCCGGAACAGATGGGCAATGCCGGCGGTCTGGCCTTCCGCAACGGCCGGTTGGCCTACTCCCAGACCCAACAGGGCAACATGAACCGCATGACGCCCACGTTCCCCATCGACCTGTCGGCCGATTTCACCGTGGAGACGTCCGGCAAATTCACCTCCAGCACGCCGGCTGGCCTGCAGCAGGGCCTCATCTTCGGCGAGGGCGCCAACGGCTTCTATTTCTTCGGCCTCGAGAACGACGGCGATGTGTTCGTCGCCCGCTATACCGGTGGCCAATGGACCAACCTGCTCGATTTCGTGCGGCACACCGCGGTGCGTCGCGGAACACTCACCAACGTGTTCAAGATCGAGAAGCGGGGAACCATGTACACGTTCTATCTGAACGGCGTTCAGGTGCATCGCGAAACCATCAGCTCGCTGTTCGGTGCCCGTTTCGGGGTGGGCGTGGCCGGTCTCACCACCGCCGAGTTCGATTACTTCACCCTCAACGGCACCACCCGCTGACATGGCCAAGGAGCGAGTCTTCCTGCTGGGGCGGTCGCGGACCTGCGATCTGGTCTTCGACCACGAATCGGTGAGCCGGGAGCACGCCCGCGTGCAGATCACGCCCAACGGCCAGGTGTTCCTGACCGACATGGGCAGCCGCAACGGAACCTGGTTGCTCGAAAGTGCCGGCAAGAGGGCCATCCGACAGGAGGTGTTGTCGCCTACCGACCGTCTGTCGCTCGGCGATGTGGAACTGCCGGTGGCGAAGATGTTGGAGATGATCCGTCTGAAGTTTCCCGAACCGGTCGGCTCCGCCGTTGCGGCGGAACCGTCCCGCACCATCAAACCCTGGGTCCAAGGCCGGAACCTCGTCCGCTGTGAGGCATGCGGAGCGGTGAAGAGCTCGGGATCCGCATGCACGGTCTGCGGCCGATGAATCCCTTGCACAACCGCCCCGCCATGGCCGGGCTGATGACCATGGTATCCGCCGTGGTCATCCTCATCCTCACCTACACGCTCGGCCACAACATGGCCGCCGTGATCCTGCTGGACCGGGACGGCTTCTTCCCCTATCCGTTCACCATCCAGAACCTGATGCATGTGCTGTTCTTCATCGGCTTGGGGGAATTGTGGATCCGCCGGTCGGCGGCCCGGGCCGAAAAAGCCTGGCGGAACGAACACTTCCTGCCCGAAGACGAGCATACGGTATTGCAGGCCTCGGACCTGTCGGGAATCCGCCGGTCGGTTGCGGGCAAGGCCGATTCGGAGAACGGGTTCATTCCCTACCTGATCCAGACCTGTATCCTGCAGTTCCAGGCCAGCCGGTCGGTAGACCAGACCGTGAGCGTGCTCAACAGCAGCCTGGAGCTCATCTCGCATCGGGTGGATTTGCGCTACACCATGATCCGCTACCTGATCTGGGTGATCCCGACCATCGGGTTCATCGGCACCGTGATCGGCATAGCGGCGACCCTGGCCATGGTGGATCCGGCCGACCCGGACCTGGCGGCGCTCACCGCATCCTTGGCGGTGGCCTTCAACACCACCCTGGTGGCCCTCATCCACAGTGCCATATTGGTTTTCGTGCAGCATCTGGTGCAGGAGAATGAGGAGCGGGCCGTGAACGACGCCGGCCAATACGTGCTCCAGCACCTGATCAACCGCCTGTATTCGGGTACCTGATGAAACGGCGGGACCGCTCCATCAACATTTTCAACCTGTCGATGCTGGATGTGATATCCGGTGCGCTGGGAGCGTTCCTGATCATCATGATCATCCTGATGCCCTACTACGAGAAAGAGAGCATCGACTACCAGCGCATCATCGAGCAGTTGCAGACCGAGGTCCGGCGGGCCCAGGAAGCGGCCGCGGAGGCCCAGGCGGCGGCGCGAGCCGCGGAGAGCCGCGCCAGTGAGGCGGAGGCCCGTGCCCAGGCCGCCGAAGACCAGCTCACCCAGTTGCAGGAATCCATGGGCGATGCGGGATCGGTGATCGCCGACCTGCGCGGCCAGTTGGCCGAAGCCGAGGCCCGCGCCCGCACGGCCGAAGAGAAACTCGGATTCACCTACCTGCTGGTAACCGTGAAATGGGAGACCGAGAAACACGACGTGGACCTGCATGTGACCGACCCCACGGGCGCCGAATTCTCCTACGAGCGTGCCACCATACCCGGCCGGCCCGGGGAACTCTCCTTGGATGATGTGGACGGCCCCGGCATGGAAGTATGGGTATTGGACCGGGCCGGCGCCGGGCGCTACACCATCGAACTGAATCTGTACGGCAAGAAAGGCAACCCGGAGAACGCACGCGCCACCGTCCGGGTGCTGTATCGCGACGGTGTGAAGGAGTTCGAAAACATCGTGCTCACCCGAGAACAAACCAAACAACGGGTCGCCGTAGCCGAAGTCGGCGCGGACGGCACCGTACGCTTTCCATAACCACCCGAGGTAACCGCCATGGCGATGATCCGCTGCGACCAAGGCCACTTCTACGACAATACGAAACACACCACCTGCCCCTACTGCGGCGTGCCCGATCTGGATATAGCGCCCACGCGGCCGCGGCGGGAAACGCCGCCGGCCGCCGATTTCGGGGCCACCGTACCCCAGGGCCGCAAACCGGCCTCGGCGCCTGGCGACACCGCCGAAACGCGGCCTGCGGCCGCGCCGAAACCGGCGGCGGCACCGCCACCGTCCTCGCCGGCGCCGTCCTCATCGGCACCCGTGGGTTCGGGCAACCGCACCGTGGGCATCGTGCGCAAGGCCATGGGAATCGATCCCGTTACCGGGTGGCTGGTCTGCGTGCAAGGCCCCGATAAAGGCAAGGACTTCCGCATCAAATCGCAGCGGAATTTCATCGGCCGGGATGCCGGCCAGGACATCGCCATCGAAGGGGATGAGACCATCTCCCGCGAAAAACATGCGGTCATCAGCTACGATCCGAAATCCAACTCCTTCCGTGTGGCACCGGGAGACGGCCGCGGCATGATGTACCTGAACGATGAACCGGTGGACATGCCCACCGTGCTGCAACCCTACGACCGCATCGAAATCGGCCAATCGGTCTTCATGTTCATACCCTTCTGTGGCGACCGCTTCCGTTGGGAGGCGGGTGCGTGAGCTGGAACTTCTGGAAAAAGCCGGCACCGGACGACGGCATCCGCACTGTGCGTCCGCTAGAGGCCGACACCCAAACCCATACCGACGGCATGTACACCTATGTGGTGGATGCCTCGCAGCATTTGGGCATGCGGCGGTCCCAGCAGGACGCGTTCCGCATCGTTCCGCGTGAGGACGGGCTGTTGGCCGTGGTATGCGACGGCATGGGCGGCATGAAGAACGGCGCCGAGGCCAGCGCGACCGCCATCCGGGTTTTCTGCGAGGCGGAAGCCGATGGCGCATCGCTCGAAGATGCCGTTGAGGCCGCCAACGCCGCGGTGTACCGGCTCGGTGCGGATGCCGGCGAAGCGGAAAGCACCGGCACCACCCTGGTGGCCGTCCGCATCCGGAACGGATCCATGGAATGGGTTTCGGTGGGCGACAGCTCCTGCTACCTGCATCGGAACCATGAACTGCACGTGGTGAACCTGGAGCACACCTACCTGCGCGAATTGTACCGCATGGTGATCGTGCAGGACGGTTCGGTCACCGAAGCCCGCCGCCACCCCGACGGCGAGGCCCTCACCCAGTTCATCGGCATGCGCACCATGACCGAAACCGATGCCAGCAAACGGCCATTTCCCTTGCAGGACGCAGACCGCATCCTGCTGTGCAGCGACGGCCTGTACCGGGCATTGAACGAGAAGGAACTGGCGGACGGACTCACCGCCTCCGGTTCCGACGCCGCCACCCGCCTGGTACGCGAGGCCCTGGCCAAACAGATATCCCATCAAGACAACACCACCGCCATCACGATCCTCATAGGGAAGACCCCATGAAACACCGCATCCTACTTGCACTGACGCTGGTTCTGGCCGCTACCGGTCTGCTCGGCGCACAAGATATCGACCGCATGAAATCCCAGACCGTGCGGATCGGCATGTTCATCCAGCTCGAGGGCGAAACCAACTTCCGCCAATTGGGTTCCGGTTCCGGATACTGGGTGAGCGATCGGGATGTGGTGACCAACGCCCACGTGGCGGTGGACATGGAACGGGCGCGCAGGAGCCTGCCCGATGCCATGAAACCCCGGTTGCGGGCCGTGGTGATGGCCCTGATGATCGACGACGACACCGTGATTCCCACCGAAACCGTATGGCGCGACGACAGCAAGGACCTGGCCATCATCCGGGCCGAGCAACCCATCGGCAAGCCGGTCACTTTCGCCGATCCGAACGATACCCGCCTCGGCATCGAAGCCATCGTGGGCGGGTTCCCGGGCGTGTCGGATGTGGGTGAGGCGGGCTACTACGATCCGTCGGTCACCTTCGGGCGCATCAACAAAATCACCGAATCCAATATCAATGTGGGTGGTTACACGGTTCGGGCACGGGTGGTGCAGACCGACGCACCCATCAACTCCGGCAACTCGGGCGGCCCCATGTTCGATGCCTGCGGCAATCTGATCGCCACCAACTCCTTCGGCCCCGACAACTCCTCGGTGGGTTTCGCCATCCATGCTTCCGAGATCCTGAGCGTGCTGCCCCGCCACGGCGTGACGCCCCGCATGGCCACCGCCCGATGCACCGGCGCCCAGGGTGTGGGCGGCATTGATCCGGCCGAACTGGAACGCGTGCGCGCCGAATCGGAACGCATCCGCCGCGAAAACGAGGCCCGCAACGCCGAAGTGGCCCGCCAGAACGAACAGCTCCGAGTGCAGGACGGTCGCATCAACGACATGCTGGCCTCGCTGGAATCGGCACGGGCAACCGCCGACAGTGCCGTAGCCGCCGCCGAAGAAGCCCGCGAAGCTGCCGACCCGCTCAAGAATCCCATCGTGCTCATCTCGTTGGCGTTTTCCCTGCTCATGGGGAGTGCGGCCATGTACCTGTCGCTGACCAAACGCGGTAATATCATTGTGAAGGAAGCGGTGGAGTCGGGCAAGGAGTTGGTCACCCGCCGCGGACCCGCGCCGGTGCTGCCCGCCAATGGACCCGTGAAGGCGGTTCTGAAAGGGGTGGGAGGGCCCTTGGCCGATGTGAAACTGGAACTGGGCAGCGAGCCGTTGGCCATCGGTCGCGACCCGCGCGTATCGCATCTCATCTTCCCGCCCGATACCGAGGATGTGTCGAAGCGCCATGTGCTGGTGCAGTACCAACCGGCCACGCGCACCTTCACCATCGAAGACGCCTTCTCCACCAACGGCACCTACCTACGCAGCGGCAAGAAACTCACTCCGGGCCAGGCCTATCCCTTGCAACCGGGTGAGAAATTCTACCTGAGCGGCTCGGGCATCTCCTTCCGGGTGGATCTGGAAGCCGCATGAGCCTGACCTTCGACACGGCGCTGATCACCCACCGCGGTGGGCGCGAGTACAACGAGGATACGGCCTTGGCCGAAACCCTCGACGATGGCCGCCGGCTTTGGGTGGTTTGCGACGGCATGGGCGGCCATGCCGACGGCGAAGTGGCGGCCCAGACCGCCGCAGCGGCCGTCTGGGCCGCCCTGAGCGACGGCCGCACCTTCGCCGAAGCCATCGACGCCGGCCATGCGGCCGTCGCCGATAAGAACGCGGCGTCGGGTACCGACATGCGGACCACTCTGGTGGCCGCACTCGGTACCGACACCGCGTTCGAATACGCCCACTGCGGCGACTCCCGCCTGTACCTCTTCCGAGGCACCGAGGTCCATCTGCGTACCGTGGACCACAGCGTGGTGATGGCCTTGGTGCATACCGGAGACCTGGCCGAGCACGAGGTGCGCACCCACCCCGACCGCAGCCGCGTGCTCCGTGCCCTGGGCGACCCGGCCGGCTTCCAGCCGGCCTTCGGCGAGGCGCCCCTGGCCTGGCGCCCCGGCGACCGCCTGCTCCTGTGTACCGACGGCATCTGGGAACATGTGACCGACACCGAAATGGCGCTCGATGCCGCCAAAAGCGACCATTCCGGCGAGTGGTTGCAACTCCTGTGCGAGCGCATCCAATACCGGGTGGACGGCCGCCACGACAACTACAGTGCCGTGGCGGTAACCATCACCTGACGATCCGTATCGCGATTTTCTGCA